>OMQI01000004.1 GCA_900313185.1 uncultured Rhodospirillaceae bacterium | reverse complement strand
ATTTTTCTTTGCTTCTTGAATTTTCAATTTTTCATCAATTGCAGCTTGCAACACTTTATTTATAATCATCGACTTGGTTTTGGCGTTATATGGAATGCCGGTGGTCATAATAAATGCATTTATACGACTTTGCATATCGTTACTGGTAATAACATCACCGTTTACGAGGGCATATATTTTAAGGCTGTTGCCGTACAATGTAATAGGCTTGAGTTCCTCGGCACGTTTACGCTCAGCTTCTTGTTGCGCTTTAACCATAGCCTCATATTCTGCTTTTTTACGCTCGTATTCTTCCATTTGTTTACGAGCTTCTTCTCTTTGTCGATCTATTTCTTCTTTTTGCTCATCAGTTAATTGATTGTACATTTCCGCATTTCGGCGAAACATTATGGAATTTGAGCCTGGTTTTTCCATACGTGATGCGGAATCCAACTCTTGCAAATCAACATCTGCAGCTGTTGCCGATTGCACAGATAATAAAAAAGCAGTGAAAAAGAATATAAATTTTTTCATTTTATCTCCTTATTGTTTTAGGAACCTACACTACCGATTGTTTTTAAGAAAAACGTTATGCCAAATTCATAATCGTTATCCAAATCCGGGTTACTGCTGTTATATTTTTTAACAGTGGTATCAACTTTGAAACATTCATCTTCATAAATAACACTTCCGCCGTGTTCCAACGAGCCGCGGCTTTTTGGTGTCATATCTTGTAAGTTATATACTCTTACTGACCAAAATTGCGTTAATTTGGCTTTAACGGACGTATATAATTCCTTACGTTGTGAATATCTGTCATTATAATGAGTATTACCCTCAAGGAAAATGTATGAAGCATTGAAGCGCAAGAAAGAAGGTCCGACGCTGGCTTTCAGTTCGCTGTATTTAGCGTCAAGAGTCTTCTTGTCCAATCTGAAACGATAGTTAAGATCCAGATATTTATTAGGTTCGGCGTTGATACGTCCCACATAATCACTGGTGTGATCTCGTTTTTGACTATCCAAAGCATTCATAAAATATGAATTGCGATTTTGCTCAAAGGATTGGGCGATAAATGCTGAAGTTCTTCCGAATATATCACCGTATGAACTCCAACGCAAACCATAACTCACACGACTTCCGGTATCGTTGCGATCATATCCGGCATATCTGTCCAAATCAAGCACATTGGTATCATCAAAATATGCATCTTCACTGTCGTCATTCGGAATTTTATCTTCCTTGTTTCCGCCATTCGGAGCCGCTACACCTACCACCACCGGTTCAATTATCTGTCTGGTATGTTTGGTTGCTCTGACAAATGGTAAACGCCATTCTAATCCGGCTTGCGGGAAAAATCTTGTAGTTGTTCCTGTATATAAGTCATCATTATTATAACGTGAGTATTTATTGATGTAATAAATATCGGATTTTAAGGAAGTTACAAAACGATATTTTTCACCAAAACGACTGGTATATGGTAATTCCCACGAGTTTATAGCAGTTAATCTCTGGGAATTTGTTCCGTTTTTATGATATATCGAGGCAGTATTGAAGCGGTTTCTGAAATATGAACCGATTGAACTCGGATCGGTAAAAAACTCAGAATCAATCAGCGGAACAACCGTTGGCTTACGATTATTAATAGAACGATACTGATTGATATTTCGGCGGCGCAAGTTATAACTCAGCATCTTGTAGTAGTAAGCCTCTACCGAAACATAATCACGACCGGAAAATCTCTCAAACGCAATACTTGAATCTAACCAAGCATTATCGTTATAAGGCAAGCTCATTTCTTTCAAATAAATGTAATCGGAAACGTATTTCCAGTCATATTTCATTCGCCAATAATTATTAATGTCATAAATTCCGTTTGCAAAAATATGACCACGGTTTTCCGGCCAGTTTTTATCATTATCATTAAGGTAAGATGCATCAATGGCGGTATAAGCATTGTAAAAATAATGAGAGTAATTACCGGCTAAAATAACTCCCTTATCGGAAGAAAATATCGGTGCAAACAATACATTGGTTTGATCATCAACTGCCCAAAAATAACGTGGTTGCAAATATGCCTTTAAGAAACTTGAACTCCCCAATGTCGGTTGCAAAAAGCCTGAACGGCGCTTTACCGTCGGATCAGGATGGGTTAGGAAAGGAGTATAAAATACCGGAACTCCCTTAATATATACAAAGGCGTCATTATAGTTTACATTTTTAGTATTTTCGTTATGCTGAACTTTACGAGCATTTACCTGCCACAAAGGAGATTTACCTTCGCAAATATCACAAGCCGTATAAGAGGCATAACTCAAAACTTTTGTTTGATTGTCTTTTCTTCTGAAACGTTCTGCGGTAACGGTAGATTTATCTTTGAGCAATGCCTTAATATTATACATATCACCGACCGACATACTGTCTGCCAAATTTACATAAGTTGAATTTATTACGGCACCGTCCGGTGTATAAAGAAAAGTCTTTCCGCTGGCAACAATGGTATCTTTTTCCTGATTATAAACCAACTTGTCGGTTACCAATCGCATATTATTATATTTAATTTCAACATTACCGACAGCAGTAACTGTTGAAGCTTTTTCATCATTAATCATTTCATCGGCGCTGAAATCAATAGGCTCAACTCTATCTTCCTCTGTGCTTTCCGTATCTTTTCCGAGACTAAGGTCGGCAATATTGTTGGTAACAAACATACCTGTTTTCGGAGGTTTATTTTCCTTTCTCTGAATTTCTCCGGCTTCCGTAACGGCAAAAGCCGGATAAGCGCATAATATCGCCAAAACAGATGTAAACCATATTTTTAATAAATTATTTTTCATTTCTATGACCTTAACATTTTTCGATGATGAAAATAGAACGGATTATAAAAACATAATAAGTAGAAACACGCAAACAGCGGAATAATACAATTCATATATAAAAACGGCAACACGAACAATGTTTTCCCTGCTAAATTGGTTAATGCCAAATCTGTGCCGCTTATCAATATCATAAAAAATACTTCCAATGCGATTACTTTTACTTGTCCACGGCGATTAAACAAACATATCAAAAGTCCGGTGCAAGCCAGCAATGCGAAAACCAAATTGAAAAATGGATAAATAATTCGACGATGACCTTCCACTATGTTTTTGCGCACATCTTGAGGAGATAATGTGTTATCGTTTGCCGAATTAAGTAACTCAAAAATGTTTTTTTCACGTACGGATTCTGCTTTTTTCTGGGAACTTCCGGTATTGTTGAACTCTGCTGAATAGCGAGAAAATGCCAATGAATTAAATTTGAAATTTGTTTTATCGATTTCTTGGCGTACCCCGTTAATGAAAAGAATACGAGGACCGTTTTTCGTTTGAATTAAACGTCCTTTTTCGGCGGTAAGCGTAACTTTTACATTGGGTTTGCTCTCATCACTCACGAATATTCCCGAAACCGAACCGTCACTTTCATGTTTATCAATGAAAATTGTTATGCCGTTTTTAAGAGGAGTAAATTCTCCCTCACGGAAAATCATTTGAGTAATATTGTTTCTGACTTTCCATTCCAATTCACGAAAGTGGCTTTCAGCTTGTGGGATAGCCCAGTTCATTATATAGATGTTGAAAACAGACATTAAAATACCGATAATTAAAGCCGGTTTGGCACTCTCACTCGGTTTGACACCGGCCGATTGCATAACTACCAATTCTCGATCACTGATTAATCGGTTATAAACGAACAATACCGCAACAAATACCGCTATAGGCGATAACACATTAAAAATACGCGGCATCAAAAGAGAAGTCATTTCAGTAAATAAATAAACCGGTAAACCCTGTCTGGTAACCATTTCAACAAACCTCAACGATTGCGTAAGCCAGAGCATAGCAAGCAATGAAAAAGAAATCAGCAAAAAGCCGATGAAAATTTGTTTGGTTATATATTTACTCAATATTTTCATAGGCGGAAGTATAACGGTTATTTTTCAATATTGAAACAACTATTTGCAAGATATGCAACAAAAAAGCACTCAAAAATATGAGTGCTTAAACATTACTGTTAAAAAAGTTATTTTTTGCCGCCTTTGGTAACAATAACCATAGCTTCACGTAAAATTCGGTCATTTATGGTATAGGCCGATTGCAATTCGGCAATCACGGTGCCGGCCGGTTTTTCCTTATCTTCAATTTCTTGCACCACACGCTCCAGATTAGGATCAAAAACCGTGTCCAGACAATCAACTTTTTTAATACCGAATTTGGCAAAAACTTTGGTTAACTCTTTTTGCGTCATCTCTACACCTTGCAACAAAGCTTTGCATTGTTCGTTGTCTATATCTTTTGCTGAAGTCATTGCACGTTGCAAATTATCGGCAACTCCCAAAAGTTCTTTGGCAAATTCCGAAATTGCATATTTGGAAATTTTTTCAATTTCCTGCTGGCAGCGTTTTTTGGTATTTTCCGCCTCGGCGTATGCCCGCAAAGAAGAATCTTTTAACTTTGCGTTTTCTTCTTTCAAAGTTTGCAATTCATCTTTACTCTCTTTGGAATTTTCCGCATTTTTATTTTCATTTTTATCTTCGGTATTGAGAGTTTTATGTTCTTTTTTTTCATTTTCGTATTTTTTTTGCTCGTTCATCATTGCCTCTTTAATTTGGAATATTATTTTATACTTAATTAGAATTTAGTAAGTAATCTTTAACAAGTCAAGTGTAGTTTTTTATTGAAGGTTATAAATAAATGCGCTATAATGTGTGATGTAATATATTTTATGTGGAGAAAGAAAGCAGATGTGTGCTGTTGTAATCGGTGCCGGTAGTGATAAAGTTTTTGAATATTTACCGAACAATTTTAATAAGAAAAAGTTTTTGATAAACTATGGCGTTCCGCATAACGAGCTCCTCATAAAAATGCAAAATATGTCAAAGCGACAATGCTTAAGCAATAAAGAATGGCCGGAAATTAAGCAAATAAATGCATGGATGATAAGTGCAGAAACCGCTACTTTTATGAAGTGTGGCGGTTTGGGAATGGTGGCATCCGAATTGCCGGAAAATTTCAATACCGTATTTGCCGCCGGAAAACATAATATATCAATCGTAACTCCGATGTATTTAGGCGATACCGGAAAGAAAAAAGCCGAACTTAATGACGGTGTGTATACCGGAGCCGAGAGTAAATCGCTGAAAGTTAAAAAAATAAAAACATTGAAAGTCGCATTTGCCGGTAAAACAAAAATTCGTGATTTTGCGGTGGATATTTATAGCGGTGAATTAAACGGTGTTACTTATTACTTTTTGCGTAATGACCATTTTTTCAGCATAAATCCGTCAGCAAAAAATCCGTCAGGACAAACCGGTTGTTATGTGCGTAATATTAACGAAGTGGATGAAGTGGAAAAATTTGCCTTCTTTTCCAAAGCGGTATATTGCATTTTGGAAAGTTTGGCTCTCAATCCCGATAAAAATATAGCAATGCCGAATATTTTAATCGCCAATGATTGGCATAGCGGAGCCTTGTCCGGACTTACAAAATATTTGACACTGGCTAAAGTATACGCCGGCAGAATGGATATGAGTATTGCCGATAAAATCAGAAATATTCCGATAATACATATTGCTCACCATATGGGTTATCAAGGTTGGGATTATGACAATACATCACGGATTCTTAATTCGCTTTACGGCGATTTGGCGACTTTGGTGCTGAAAAACGCCAAAGCTGTTAAGAACAGTAATCCTCGCACCGTTAATACTTTGATTGTTGGTGATACGTATAATCAAGCTTCGGCAAATATGCATTTGGCAGATAGAATTATCACCGTTTCCAAAAACTATATGGAAGAAGTATCCAGCGAAAAAAGTTTCGGTTTTGACTTTCGTGATATTTTGAAAATCCGCAAAAATTATCGCAATTTTTACGGTATAGTAAACGGTTACGAAAAACGCCTTATTTCACCAAATGCCAAGAAAATCGCCGAAATAAATCAGTTCTTCAAAATTACCGATTTTAAGTTTTATGATGAAAATAATTTGAGTGCCAAACTTCATAACAAAAAAGAATGTATCAAACTGCTCTCTCGTTTGGCGACCGATGAAAAATATAAAGAACAGGTAATTCCGCTGATTGATTTGTATAAATTTGACGATGTTGCCGATTTGTTGGCCGATGCCGAGAGATTGCCGATTATTTGTATGACCAGCCGAATGGTTGAGCAAAAAGGATATGACGTGGCGATTAATGCCATACTCCATATTATTGACCGCTATAAAAACTCTCCGGACAGCTTTCCGATATTTATTTTAGGCGGGGCGGGTAATAAAGATTTATACAGCGACTTAATGACTTTGAAAGATAATGCTAAGCAGATTTTCCGTGATTTTGCCAAACGTATATTTGTTTTTCGTGGCTATAAAGACCAGTTTGCGTATTGTGTTCAATTGGCGGCGGATTTTTATATGATGCCTTCGTATTTTGAGCCGTGCGGGTTGACACAAATGGAAGCCATGGCAAAGGGAACATTACCGATTGCCACATCCACCGGCGGGTTGGTTGATACCATTGAAGATGGTGTGGACGGCTTTAGAACCGAGGCTTTTTTTGCCGGAGGAGAAAAAATTTATGGTTCAAATCTGATGGCACAACGTTTGAAAAACAATCTGAATGCCTATGAAGCAGCATTAGAAAAAGCCTTACGCTGTTATTATGTGGCTCCTGACGTATTGCACAAAATGCAATGTCAGGCAATGGCAGATGATTTTAGTTGGTCATCACCGCAAGGCTCGGTATATAAATATTTTAAGCTGTTTACTACCGGCACAATTTAATATTGCATTTAATAATTATCTGTTATATCCTACAATTGTCTGAGCTGCCAGCTCAGGCTGTGGGTTTAGCAACCCTAATAGTCATAAGGGCAATTTAATGATTGTCAGGCATCCCTCTTGGATTGGCTGCATTAGCGGTTATCTATGGGTGGATGCCTACCGAATAAAGGCTCTGCCAAATAGGTAGGACTATTCGTCGTGTTACTAATAGTTGCTAACATCCACCCGTCTTT
>OMQI01000020.1 GCA_900313185.1 uncultured Rhodospirillaceae bacterium | reverse complement strand
ATACGCTTGGTCAGGCGCAAGTTTGCAAGAAAAAAACAATCAAGGACAAATTTATTATATAATCGCTTTTGCCGTTTTATTTGCTTATTTGTTTATGGTTGCCCAATATGAAAGCTGGATGATTCCTTTATCGGTTATGTTATCGGTTACGGCGGCAATGCTGGGTGCCTTGTTAGGATTATTTATTACCAAAATGTCATTAAGTATATACGCACAATTAGGTTTAGTGCTATTAGTCGGTTTGGCGGCCAAAAATGCTATTTTGGTAGTGGAATTTGCCCGAGATTCTCATAATGAAGGAACTCCTATTTTGAAAGCGGCGATTTACGGAACCAAAGAACGTTTTCGTGCGGTATTGATGACGGCATTTACCTTTATTTTGGGTGTGGCACCTTTGGTTTGGGCAAGCGGTGCTTCTGCCGGAAGCCGAAGTGCTGTGGGTGTACCGGTATTTTCAGGAATGATTGTCGGAACAATGGGGGGATTATTGCTCATTCCGTTGATGTACGTTTTGGTGCAGAACATTACCGAATATAAAAAGAATAAGAATAATGGCTGATATACGTCTGCAATGCGCTAAAATTGTCAGGAAAATACTGGAAGAAAAGGTTTTTTTCAGCGAGTTGAAAAATGATATTTCCGAAAAAGAATTACCATTTGCTAATATGCTGATTTTAACCTCCTTGCGCTATTGGAAAGCACTTGATACGATATTGAAAAAATTTGTCAGTAAAAAAATACCGCATAAACATATATTGGCTGAATATCTTTTGAAGCTGGCAATTTGTGAAATTCTTTTTATGGACACGGCTCCTTATGCTATAATAAATCAAACGGTACAAAACATTAAGCAAAATTGTGACAGTTTTTTGGGCGGTCTGGCAAATGCAGTATTAAGGAAAGTAACGGCGCAAAAAAAACAAATTTTGGCAGATATAGCCGGTATTTTATTATTGCCGGACAGTTTTGTATCTTTGCTTTCCGGATATTCCGAGCAGGAAATAAAGCATATTTCGGAGAGTGTTAAAGATGTTCCCCCTTTAGATATTACCGTAAAAAACAATAATGTTGAGTGGAAAGAGAAATTCCGAGCAGATTTGTTGGCAAATGGTACTTTAAGGATATACGCTGCGCCAAAGGTGCAGACTCTGCCTGAATATAATTCTGGGCAATGGTGGGTGCAAGATGTTGCCTCCTCTTTGCCGGTTATGGTTATAAGCAATATACAAGATAAAAAAGTTATCGATTTGTGTGCTGCACCGGGCGGAAAAACCGCTCAATTGGCCAGTAAAAGGGCGGTGGTTACGGCACTTGATATTTCCGAAAACAGGGCTCAGACTTTAAAGCAGAATATGCAACGTTTGGGCTTTGATAATGTGAAGGTATTGGTGGCAGATGCGTTGGAATATATGCAAAACAATTCGGAAAAGTATGATGTGATATTGCTTGATGCTCCTTGTTCGGCAACCGGTACTTTTCGCCGGCATCCGGAAATTTTGCATATAAAAAACATTGAAGATGTTAAAGAGCAGGAAAATTTGCAAAAACAAATGCTCAATTTATGTTCTAAGATATTAAAAAAAGACGGTGTTTTAGTTTACAGTGTCTGCTCTATATGTAAAAGAGAAGGGGAAATGCAAATAGCAAATTTTTTACAAGAGCATCAAGATTTTAAGCGGATGAAAATTGATATAGAAGATATTTCTTTATTCGGAAAATGGGAAGATAATTTAATTAATGAAAACGGTGAAATCAGAACTTTGCCTTATTATTTGAAATCACAAAAAGGTATGGATTCTTTCTTTATTTGTAAAATGCAAAGAATAATTTAATAAATTCCGGTTATGATGAAACAAATTTCGGGGGTAACGCTATGAGTAATTTGCTGTACTTTTTTATTTGTGTTTTATTCGGTTTTATCGGAATGTATGCGGGATATAAACCGCAAGTTGATAAGTATGCTCAAACATTGAAGTTTTCTTACTCAATGTTACCATTGCCATATATTTATTTGTTTTATGTAGTTTGTGCGGTGTTTGCGTTTTTCTGGTTAAATAATAACGATTTTATTGAAGACTTTACCTTTGTCCGTATGATTGTTCCGCTTATTTTAGCTCCGGTTGTTTACGGGGCGTGTATGTTGTTGAATACAAAGTCGGCTTTTGTGGTCACGGTTGCTTGTGTAGCAATAACCGTATGGTTGCAACCTATAGGAGAGGGTAATGCTTATCCGGCATTACCGACTTGGTTATTGCAGTTAATTATTCTGGTTTTGGCCTCGGTTTATTGTTGGGGCGGAATGTTAAGAAATTTTATACCGCATACACTTTTAATTCCGCAAATCACGCTTCTCTTAGGTCTTTCCGGAATGGCATTTTTAGGTGCAGCTCCTATGTATACGGCTATTTGTGCCGGTGTTTTAGTGGGAGCATTGGGAGGATATTTAAGTATTAATTTTTATGATGTTAAAATAGAAATTGATAATGCGGTAGCAATAGCTCTATCATATATGGTTTGCTCTCTTATCTTAATGAATATCGGTGAAATGGGTTTGCCAAGTTGCATTATTTTGACTTCGGTATTTTGGGCGGAATTGCTGACGGCATTGTGGCGCTACTTTTTTGTTTCACGTTCCGGTTTATTGTATGAAAATACCAATTACTATTTGGCAGCGCAAAAAGTCACGGTTAAGGTTTTGGTTTTAAGTATATTCAAAGTTTCGGCAATTATGATGTTTTTGGCGTGGTTCCAACTATATTCGGTCAACGGTTATTCGCTGATAATTGTTTCCATTTGTGTGGCGTTATGGCTCAACAGTTCGATGGGGTCGGCAAACGGCGGTAAACAAACTCTGCGGGAAATAAATCGGGACGTTATGGAAAATATAAAACAAGGTATTCAAGAAACTAAAGACGCATTATCGCAAAAACGCAAGGATGACTAAAATGTCGTTAA
Source organism: uncultured Rhodospirillaceae bacterium (assembly GCA_900313185.1). Taxonomy (GTDB): domain Bacteria; phylum Pseudomonadota; class Alphaproteobacteria; order RF32; family CAG-239; genus RUG410. The sequence goes on along the minus strand of OMQI01000020.1, from coordinate 519 downwards.
ATGTGGGCTTGAAAAATATAAGTGATGGCGCTTCTTCGTCACGAATGCAAGATAATATGTTCAGAGTGACGGTAGTTGCCTTTGAGGATAGATGTAATCTTAATTGCGGGTTGAGATTTGCCGAGTTGTTAAAGCAAAATTCACTGTTTAATGTAAATTTTGTAAACGAACCTTTCCCTAAGGGATTTTTAAATCTTCAAGGTCGTAATTTTTTTGATTTTATTGACCAAGGAACAAAAATTATTGAAGCGAATCGAAGTGACATTGTTGTTTGGGGATATGAGGAAAACGGCAAAATAAGACTTAATTTTCAAACGGGAAATCAGTATGTAATTCCGAACAATTTGCATTTTTCTCTTCTGGACAGTTTGTTTATTCCGCTCAGCTTTTTTTCGAATCCGGAAAGTTTTCCGGCATCATTGATGCTTTTGATAAGCGGTATAATTATAGCGGCAATCAATCCGGTAACAAACGAGCAAAAACAAAACAAACCTAAGTTATTGGACACCGTTATTAAGT
>OMQI01000034.1 GCA_900313185.1 uncultured Rhodospirillaceae bacterium | reverse complement strand
ATGGCGTAACGCTTTGTAGATGTCAAAAATTTTACGTCTCATAATGCAGTTGTTTCTCGACTTTAACGAGCAGAGGTTCTCTCCGGCGTACATTAAATGATTACTGATATATGTATTCTTTGTTTGCACAAAGAACCAATTTCCAATTATATCTTCATAATAGATTGATACCCGCCATACTAGACGAAAATTTTCTAAAAAGCAAGCAAAAAAAATCCTTCGTGACACTAAAGCAACGAGGGATTTTTTTAATGTTTATGTATAAATACTCAAGTAGTGGTTGACTGTTTCAATGAAGTTATCTGCGCCAGTGCTTTTGCTTTGTTTGTTTCCATATTAATAATATTTTATTAATGAATAATTTTTTCCTTATAATTATAGATTTTATAACGAACTCACTAAATAAAAAAATACTAGGTGTCAAGCGCTATATTTTGAGAAACAGATACAAAAAAAATCTCTTGCAACATGAAGTTGCAAGAGATTTCCATAAGAGACGCATTATCTTATGCAATAAGTTTTGCCAAAGTTACCAGCAGTGTGAAACCGACAATCCCTTCATAAATTGTCATTCCGAAAAACGGAGAAGCAAGAATTGCGGCGGCCGTAAAAACCGCAGCTGCTTCAAAACCTGCATGATACAGCATCAAAACCAGACCTGCCATTACAATCCAAGAACTTTGCACTCTGATGATGTTATCGATTTTACGTTTCCTTAAATTGGAAATAAGTGTGTTTAAAACACAAACCGCAACACCTGTCCAAAAATAATTTGAAACAGTTGTAAAATCAGTGAGGTTATAAAGAATTCCCCACAACACCAAAATCAGAACAATTGTTACGACAGCCGATTTTAATGACTTCTTCAAAAGACTGTAGAAATATACCATAACTAAAGTTTTTAAGTTATTATACTACGTTATTAATGTCTGAGGCTGTCAAAATACTTTTTGATTTCTCGCTCGGCATTTTTTTCACCTCGCCTGAAAAAGAAAGCTCCAATCGACGTCCCGCAAACATAAACAACAATCAAAATCCCGATAAACGAGGCACAAAACTCCCCGATTTTAATTAGTGTCTCCATAAGCCAATTATTTTATAAATTATACATTTTTCCATAATCATAATCTTATGCATTTCACCTTAAATAAAAAAAATTCCCGAGTCAACAATAAACTCAGGATTAAATTTCACAAAAAAAGAACATAACTTCGGATATTTTGTATCCGATTCAAAACTGCATTTCTAACCTCTATACATATTGCCAAACAGCAAACACTATCATAAATATCACTCCGGCAATTAGCCAACCTGTCATACTCATAATACACCTCCTACGAATTTATTATACCATATCACAACAATAGTTGTCAAATAAATCAGTAACAATCTTCTCCGTCATAATTGTATTCGGAAACCAAATTATTATGAAGAATGAACGTAACACGGCAATAATATTCCGGTGGAGCCTTTCTATCAATGTCATATCCCATTTCCTCGGCAACATCCAGAGTTTTATTTTGAATACTTTCCAAATACGGAGAAAAACTGTAATTTCCCGGTCTTTTTTCGGTTTGATAATATGTAACCGCTCGAGTATTTGCATCTATATCCCTAGAAGAATGCGGTTTTCCCCAATAATCAAACAGTGATTCGGAATTTTTACCCACCCAAAAACCAAGTGATTCACGATACGAAGCATAAGCATATCTCTTTTGGCATCCGCTTACACTAAAAACAATCAAAAACAAGCTCAAAAGTAAAAATATTTTTTTCATTGTTATTTCCTTATCACAATCAGATTACTGCCAGTTGCCATTTTATTCAACCTCGACAAATTATCTGCACTGATATGTACGGTATAAACGACAACATCGGAATCGCTTTCCGCATCAACAACTTTACCGTTATTGTAAAGCCACGCTGCCATTTTTCCGTCAGACGCAGACACCGATACTTTACACTCAATAAATTCAGATGTCAACTTATCTTCTATCAATTTCAATAACTCACCACAGCCTGTGCCGTTAAAAGCTGAAACCAATACATTATTATTTGCATTTAATGTTTTGTTTTTCCATGATATTAGTTCATTTTCTTCTAATAAATCGATTTTATTCAGCACTTCAATATAATTTTGCGCATACCTTATATCTTTCAGGCCTAAATTATCCAAAACCTTTAATACATCATCTCTTTGAGAAATCGTATCTGGATTAGCAATATCTCGCACATGCAGAACAATATCGGCATTAAGCACCTCTTCCAAAGTGGCTCGAAAGGCCATCACCAGTTCGTGAGGCAAATCAGAAATAAATCCCACGGTATCCGATAATATTACTTCACTGCCTTTAGGCAAAGTAATTTTGCGCATTGTCGGATCAAGGGTGGCAAACAGCATATCTGCCGCCATAACGTTACTTTGGGATAAATAATTGAATAAAGTCGATTTTCCTGCATTGGTATACCCCACTAATGCAACAATCGGGTACGGAACTTTGCGTCGGGCTCCACGCTGGATTTCACGAGTTTTCTTTACCTTTTCCAGCTCTTTTTTTATTTTGACAATCTTATCATCAATAATACGTCGGTCCAACTCAATTTGTGTTTCTCCCGGTCCGCCTAAAAATCCGGCGCCACCTCGTTGCCGTTCCAAGTGCGTCCAACTACGCACCAAACGAGAACGCTGATAAGTAAGATGAGCGAGTTCAACCTGCAAAGCCCCTTCTCTGGTTTGCGCTCTTTCTCCGAAAATTTCCAAAATTAAAGCCGTTCTATCTATAACTTTAAGTTTTAGTTCTTTTTCCAAATTACGTTGTTGTATCGGGCTTATGCGTGCATCAATTACCATTAACTCCAATTCTTTTTCGGCTATTATCGGCTTCATTTTTTCAATAAAACCTTTACCGAAAAAAGTTGATGGCTTAATTTCTCTCATACGCAAAGTTTCGGAATAAAGCACCTCCAACTTTATAGCTAATGCCAGGCCGACAGCTTCTTCCAAGCGATTTTCCTCACTCAAAGAGCCCTCTTGTCCGATAACCGACGGACATATCACACAAGCTGAAATTTTTCTGTTTTGCTGAATTTCTATCACTATTCGTCCGCAATATCAACAGCTACACTCGGCATAATGGTAGAAACGGCGTGCTTATACACAAGTTGAGTATGTCCATCACGACGAAGCAATAAACTTTCTTCATCTTGAGCGGTAATTATGCCTTGCAGTTTTACCCCGTTAATCAAAAATACGGTCACTGCAACTTTTTCATCTTTTATATCATTTAAGAAATCACTTTGTACTTTATTCATTATTTTTATCCTTATTAAGAGAATTCCTTGTAACAAGATACGCATATTTTTTCCTAAAATCCACAGTATTTTTATTTTTTGCACGAATAAATTAAGTTAATAAATCAATTATGATGTTGCGATAAGGACAATATATGCTAGAATATCGGCGATAAAGGAAGGATAGCAAATGTCAGATAATAAAAAATTGGTGATTTTTGATTTTGGCGGAATTGTGTTTAGCTTTCAAGACGAAGATGCCTTAATAAAGATGTGGGGTAATGTTGCCAAAAGATTAAATCTCGATATACCTGAAAAATATCTCCACCAATGGGATACTTGGGATTTTGATATGACAACCGATGACTATAAAAAAGTCAACGATGATTTTCGTCGGGTTCTTAAACTATGCGGAATAGAAGCAGATGCTCCATTGATAAAAAAATGCCGTTTGATTGTCGACGAAGAAATGAAAAATGCACCAAAACATAAGAAAATAGCTGACTTTATCAAAAAGTTAATTGCTTCTGACAAATGTCTGGTCGGTGTACTTTCCAATTTAAGTGTCTGCTATGCTCCGGCCATAAACAACCTATTACCGTTATCAGCATTTGATTATGTGTGGATTTCCTTTCAGATGGGATGTCAAAAACCGGACGATGAAATTTATGAAAAAGTTGAGAAAGATTGTTTTAAAAATCCTTCTGATATTTTATTTTTCGATGATATTGAAGAAAATATTACCGCAGCAAAGAAACGTGGTTGGAATGTTTGTTTAATCGATGAAACTCAAGATGAAAAATTGCGGGTAGAGTTAATCGAAAAAACAATTGAGAAATTTTTAAATAACTAAAAGGGGATAAACCGGATGCTGAGTGAATTGATTAATATTCCTGAATTTGTTTATACTGTTTGCTCCCTAGGCGGACTATTGGTAATTTGCATTGCTGTGCTTATTGTATTAGCTGTTAAAAATTCCAACAAAAAAGTCTTAAACAACGAATTAATCCGCCAAATAGAAGAACTGACCAAACAAAATACCCGTTTAGAAGAAATAAATTCAGCTCTCGGCATTGACAACACCAGACTAAAAACCGAATACAATAATCAGCAACGCTATACCGAAGAAAAAATTCAATATATAGAACAAAGCAAAAATGATATGGCAATCAAGTTTCGTGATATATCTAACGAAATACTGCGTATGCAATCAACCCAAATCAACGAAGTTCAGAAAAATAATCTTAATGCCCTGCTCGCTCCTTTTCGTGAGCAATTACAGAGCTTCAAGGAAGAAGTCAGCAAAGCCAATACCGAAAATATTAAAAATAAATCAAGTTTTGATGAACAATTTAAAAGTTTATTACAACTTAATCAGGCTTTAAGCAATGATGCCCAAAACCTTACCAATGCTTTACGGGGAAGCAAGAAGATGCAAGGTGATTGGGGCGAAGTTGAGTTAAACCGTATTTTGGAAATTTCCGGTTTACAACGCAACATAGATTTTTTTACGCAAGAAAATTTCAAAAACGAAGAAAATCAAAATATGCGTCCCGATGTTGTGGTTCGCTTACCTAATAACCGTAGTGTTATTGTTGATTCCAAAGTTTCAATGAATGATTACATTAACTATGTAAATTCGGAAGATGAAAACCAGAAAGCACAATATTTGCAAAAACACATTCAATGTATAAAAGCGCATATTGACGAGCTATCTGCCAAGGAATATCAAAAATTGCTCAAAGAAGAATCACTTGACTATGTGGTTATCTTCATACCTATCGAAAGCGCGTTTGCCGCCGCTATTAAAGAAGACAGCACGCTTTATGACTATGCTTATAAAAAGAACATTGCTTTAACCACACCGTCATCATTATTACCTATTTTGCGTACGGTAGAGAACTTGTGGCAAATCGAAAATCGTAACAAGTATGTGCAGAAAATTGCCGAAGTCGGAGGCTACCTCTATGATAAACTTGCCAATTTTGTTGATGATATGCAAAAAATCGACAAGTCCCTAACCGGAGCCAGACAAACCTACGAGCAGGCCATATCCAAACTGGCAAACGGCAAAGGTAATGCCTTATCACTTGCTACCCGTCTCAAAGAATACGGAGCAAAAGCAAACAAAGTAATCGCTATGGAATTTGATGATAGCGAAAACGAATTATTAAAAATTAACGATAACTCTGAAGAAAAGGTATCCTGATATGAAAAAGATTTTATTTACCGGCGGTGGTTCCGGAGGACACGTAACCTTGAATTT
>OMQI01000140.1 GCA_900313185.1 uncultured Rhodospirillaceae bacterium | reverse complement strand
TTTGCTGTTTAGGTTGCTTATTGAACATAATTGTTTAATAATAAGACATAATAAACAATAAGTGAGGTTAGTATGAAACAAATGTCTGTTATCGGCTGCGGCCGCTGGGGAACCTTTTTGGGATGGTATGTAGCCAACTACTGTGATGCTGAAACGGTGTTGATGTATGATATGCCTAATTCTCGTACATATTTACAATTAAAAAACGAGCGTAAAAATGAATATTTGACATTAAGCGATAATATGATGTTGACTTCGGATATTTCCGAGGCATTGAAAAACGACTATATTATCATTTCCATCAGTTGTCAGAATTTGCGCAGTTTAGCCAAACAAATCAACGGTTATAATGTTGATGGTAAAACATTTTTGTTGGCAATGAAAGGTTTAGAAGAACCTTCGGCCGAGATTTTGGTTGACGTGTTTTTGCAAGAAGTAAAACAAAAAGTTCATGTTGCCACCTTAGGTGGTCCGGGGCATGTTGAAGATTATATGAAAAAAGTGCCGTCGGCAGCGGTAATTGACAGCTATGAACCGGAGACTCAGGATAGAGTAATCAAATTTATGCAAAGCAATTTGATTCGTTTCTATTACGGAACGGATATAATAGGTAACCAAATCGGAGCTGCTTTGAAAAATGTAATCGGTTTGGCAGCCGGTATTTTGGATGGTTTAGGTTGGTACGGTTTGAAAGGTGCTTTGATGGCAAGAGCACCGATTGAAGTAGGACGCTTAATAGCTTTTAAGGGCGGAAATCCTGCTTCGGCATACGGCTTAGCGCATTTAGGAGATTATGAAGCGACCTTGTTCTCTCGCAACAGCCATAATCGTATGTTTGGCGAGCTTTTTGCCAAAGGTGAACCATACGATCGTTTGGCGGAAGGTGTTGCCACATTGAAGGCCGTTAAAGCTATTTCGGACAGAGAGCATATTGATATGCCGATTTGTCAGGCATTGTATAAGGTTATATATGAGAAAGCCGATATTAAAGAAACAATCAGAGAATTGTTTGACCGTTCTTTGAAAAAAGAATTTGATAAGGTTTGCTAATTTTATCATAAATAATCAGTTTTATTACAGAAAAGTAAAAGCCCCCGAAGCACAAGTCTGCGGGGGCTATCCAATTATTAACAACTATACGTCTGTTTCACAACAGTCGCTGTTTAAAGAACTTCACAGCCCATTAAACAAAAAGTATTTGATGATTTAATCTTAAAGCTATCAGCTAAAGAATTTTAATTACCGCATCTCACGACGCAATAAAGAAAATTTTTTAGGTATGAAAAAAAAGAACATAATATTTACCAACACACATTGGGAATGGTAAGACGCCTTATCCAACGGTGTTCACGTATATATTCCCAAAGCCAGATATAGGTGATATGGAACATGGAGTTTGCGCAAAAATACACCCACAACAGTTCGGTTTTGTCGGACATTTGCATATCAAATCCATCATTACCCAACCATACAAACAGAGGATACAGAAGCTTCCACAAGCACGCCCCGATAAACAGCAAAGCCATAGTAAATAAGGCGGTGATGCTGAAATTCACCCAGAAAAATTTTTTGTGACTTTCTGCCGACTTAATGAAGGCAAGATTTACATCCGGACTCCAATACTTGGCAACTATCCAAATGTAGGCAACAGTTAAGGCAAGCATCATTGCGCAAGCGCTGAAATCAGCTCGGCTTAAAGCTCCCCACACCAGACAAAGTCCAACAGGCAATAAACCTAAACAAGGTAAAGCCACAACAGTTTTTGTTAAATAATATATATTTCTCATAACTAAAAGCAGACCGACTTCTACGGCCTATGTTATTAATGATACATTCGTTAATTATAAATTATTACGATAAATTATACAAAAAAATATTATGATTGCAACAAAAAAGCGCTTATTTAATGAAATTTGTTATTTTTTTGATGTCAGTACTTGATTTTATTTTTTATATTCCTTATAATTTGTGCATAAATTGAATATTGGCAGCTGTGAAATAGAGATATTTTGCAGTTTGTTTTTTCTAACTTTTTAAAACATCCTATAAGAGAATAGGAGTTTTTTATTTGGTTTGGGAGGATAGTTAAAATGGATAAGTTTCCGCTGACGAAAGTAGGTTTTACTCTTTTGGAGCAAGAACTGAAGAATCGTAAAGGTGTTGAGCGTCCGAATATTATTGCTGAGATTGCCGAGGCAAGAGCAAAGGGTGATTTATCGGAAAATGCCGAGTATTCGGCCGCTAAGGAAAAACAAAGCTTTAACGAAGGTCGCATACAGGAATTGGAGGCGGTAATAAGCCGTGCCCAAGTGATTGATCCATCGCAAATGAGCGGAGATACCGTGCGATTCGGGGCAACGGTATTGCTTGCGAATGTAGATACAGATGAAGAAAGTGAGTATCAAATTGTAGGCGACTACGAAGCGGATATTGAAAAGAATAAGATTTCGCTTTCATCTCCGTTGGCAAGAGCTTTGATTGGTAAAGAAATCGGTGATATTGCCGAATATATGGCGCCTAACGGCAAAAAATCATACGAGATTTTGGAAGTAAAATGGTTGTAGTGTTAAAGCCGCTCTCACAGAGGGCGGTTTTAATAAATAATGCTTGCAACTTTTCGGATTATTGGATAACATAAAGCATCGTTCTCAATTTGGAGGTTAGAGATGAATAAGAAATTTTTGGCTGCTATTATAAGTATTTTAAGCATATTGGCAAGCAAAGCTGAAGCACAAGGAATTGTGTTTGTGGCTCAAGATAGTGGAATGCCGATGATGCAAGGGTATCAAGGGTATAATATTTATCCTGAAGTTCTTGTTCACGTTCCTTCAATGAATCAAGACAATGTTGTTTTTCAGAATTCTTCGTTTGTAGAAACCGGAATTATGAATCCGCAAAATCAAGCACCTGCTGTTCAAAACGCAACAAATGCCGAAAATAAAGATGTAAGTTATTATATGCAGCATATGATTCTTTCTCCTGAGCAACTAAACAGAGCTCAAGATATAAGTAATACCAGTAATTCAAAAAAGCAGCAACTTTTGCAAAGCATTGAAACCTTAAAAGAACAGGTTAATGAGATTGAGAATGATGGTTTACGTGATTTTGAAGCAATTTTGACTGATAGCCAGAAGGCAGAATTTAATCGTTTAAGAAACGAACAGGAAGCGGTATCTCAGCCAGAGCCGCAGCCGGAAACTCAGCCTGAACAACCGCAGGAAGTTTATACTGAACCGCAACCGGAAGCTCAACCTGAACAACCGCAGGAAGTTTATACTGAACCGCAACCGGAAGTTCAGCCTGAACAACCACAGGAAGTTTATGTTGAACCGCAACCGGAACCTCAGCCTGAACAACCACAGGAAGTTTATGTTGAACCGCAACAGGAACCTCAGCCTGAACAACCACAGGAAGTTTATGTTGAGCCGCAACCGGAACCTCAACCTGAACAACCGCAGGAAGTTTATACTGAACCGCAACCGGAAGCTCAACCTGAACAACCGCAGGAAGTTTATACTGAACCGCA
>OMQI01000035.1 GCA_900313185.1 uncultured Rhodospirillaceae bacterium | reverse complement strand
GGCAGTAATTAGGAGGGGATTAATGAAAAGATTGAGCCTGTTTTGTTTTTTTGTAGCCTTTTGTTGCGTAGCTTTTGTGTCGCCTGCTTTTGCTGATCCGTCTTCCGGAGATGCAATTTGGACTAAATTAGCAGATAAAGCTTCATTAATAGGAGGAGGACTACAGCAAAGCGGATTTCTTATCGGTGGTATCGGTTTGATATTCTTTTCTTTTATGGCCATTTTTAACAAAATATCGTGGAAAACGTTGGCTTATATTATGCTGAGTTGTTTTGTGTTATCGGCCATGGTCGGATTGGTGAACTATTTTTCAACGGCAGACAAGAGTAAAGCCAGCAGTGCGGTGTATACCAAGTTTAACGGTCCGGACGGCGAAGTTTCTTTTAAAGGCGGAGTGGCTCCGGCCGGTGGAACCCAGCATTAACGGGAGAATACTATGAGGCTGTTAACCGGACTCTGCATATTTTGGTCATTTGTATTTATATCCCCTGCTTGGGCATATATAGAAGAGGATACCGCCGGAATAGCTGAGGCTGATGCCGGAGAACAAAATACCAATATGTATAAGCTGAATGCACGTGGTGATTATTTCGTAAAAAAACTTAAAAAAATAGATGAATATGCCAGCAAAAACAGTCAATATGAAGTGCCTGATTTATCAAATATCAGTGATATAAACAATTTTGAACAGAAAAATAAAGAAGAAGAGCAAAATAAGATGATATTGGCTGATGTGTCGAGAATAACAGCCAATCCGCAACAACTGAAAATTGTTGTCAAGCCGGATGTTTATTCATCATTGACGACGGCTAATGAGGTGAGAGATACCCAAGTGGCTTTAATGTTGCAAAAACAGCTTTCAGGAGGCCGGCGATGAGAGAAGATATTCTAAAAGCGGTTGCACAACCGCCTAAAGTATTATGGGCTCCGATGGTGCCGGCTCTCATAAATTTGGGTGTTCAGTTTCCGATGATGTTTATCGGTATGGGTATAGGCGGTGCCAACCCGTTGTATTTTGTTGTTTGTATCATAATTGCGCATGCTGTGTTGGTGGGATTAGGGTTTAAAGAACCTCACTTATCCACTATGCTTCAAGCATATGGTCAAACCTACCGAAAAACAACCAATCTCTATGCAGTAAAGGGTAATAAGTTTGAGCCATGAATGAATACGATTTTTTCAGTATATTTGTGCAAGGATTAAATAATATTCAGATAGCTGTTACGGTTATCGGTATCGTAGCTGCGGCCTCGTTTGCTGTTTTATTGGTAACCAGATTTGGTAACTGGGTTTTACCGCAACCGAGAGAATCTCGTGTTTCCGACTTCTTGCCATTCCAAAAATTGATGTCGGACGGTGTTACTATCCAATGCAGCAATAATTCATACGCTCGAGTGTTCAGATTGGAGGGTGTGGATTTATCTTCTGCCACCAATGAAAAAGTTTATTCAATGATGGAAGCTCGAAAATCGTGGATTGATGATATGTCCAATATGCAAGTTGTCTGCCGGGTTATAACCACCAGAGACAGGGCTTCATTGGAAAGCGAAAAGCGAGATTTTGGTAATAAATTGTTGGAAACGGTTTCCAAAATTTGGTATGAAGGTATGAATCGTGTTTATGAGAATAAGCACTACATTGTTCTTTCTGTTGTTGATCGTAAAGATGCTTTGAAAGATTTGAACTATGCTTCCCAGAGTTTAATATCGACATTGGGCGAGTATGGTGTAAGTCCTATGTATGAGAGCGATACCAGTAGTCCGTTAGACAGCCCGTTCTATTTGTTTTCTCATTTATGCAGTCCGGTATCCAAGCCGACACCTAAGGTTCGCAATACCGCCGGCGCTCGTCTGTGTGAAATGCTGACGGCTGACCACATTCATTTTACGGAAGAAGAGGGAATTATACACTTTTTTTCCGGCGACAGTGACTTATTTGAAATTGCTATGGGAATACGTACGAGTGGCGAAGCAATGGATGAAAGTATGATATATTCTTTGAACGCCATCGATTGTGAATTGATAATTTTACATAATATCAGACCGTTTTTCAGAGCACAAGCTCGTGGTTTGTTAATGCAACAACAACGTATGGCAATGACCACCAGTTTGTCGGGCGGCGTTGTCGAGCAATATTCACAGGCTTTGGCCTCAATTGATGATAGCGATAATGATTATCAATCATTGTGCGAATATTCTATGACCATAATAGTAAAAGGAGCCTCTAAGGAAGAATTGGATTTCGGCGAATCGGAAGTACAAAGAATTTGCCGTTCGTTTGGTGTTACTCCGGTTCGTGAGGGTTGGGTTACACAAGCTGTATTCTTTACGCAATTTCCGACATATGATACATATCCGAGAACATATCGCTACCTTTCTCGTGTGATAGCAATGGCCATAACATTGGATAAACCGGCGGAAGGATTTGGAAAAAGTGACTGGGGACAAGGTGCTATTACGATTTTCCGTACGATGTCCGGCTCTGCTTATCGTTTTCAATTTCACGTGAGCAGTGAAGAATCGGCGGTGGCACACTGTTGTATTATCGGTCCGACCGGTCAAGGTAAAACAACTTTGCTGACGTTTTTGGCCGGACAGGCAATGCGTCACGGTGATTTAAGAGTGTTCTTCTTCGATCGTCACTTAGGTGCTCAAATATTTACCAGAGCCGTAAAAGGTGCATATATCGGTTTCGACGGTGATGAAAAGAACGTTTCGCTTAACCCGTTTGACTGTGCCAATACTGCTGAGAACAGAGCTTTCTTGCGTCGTTGGTTAAAATCCATTACGATGGTTGACGATGCTTTAGCCGATCGTGAGGTTTCTCGTGCGGTTACTACGGCCTTTGATTATTTGCGTCCGGAAGAGCGTTTACTAAAGAATTTGTACAAAAGTTGCTTTTCGCCGACCGGAAATATGCGAAGAGAATTATATCGTTGGGTTAATCCTGAGCAATACGGCTCTATTTTCAATGGTCAAGACGATAGCTTGGATTTAAAGAGCCGACGCTTTATGGCCTTCGACTTTACCCATATTTTTGAAGATGAAAATCTGGCTCCGGCGGTTATTAGTTATATTATGCATCGAATTCAATCAGAAACCGGTGAAACAGGCGTTCCTTCACTGATTATGATCGATGAAACGGCGCCAATGCTTAAACACCCGATGTTTAGAGATTACTTTATCATCGGTTTACAAGAAGGGCGTAAAAAACGTCAGGCGTATTTGTGCGCATTCCAACAGCCGAATATTGTTGATAAATTAGGAGTTGGTGAGGTTATTCGTGGTCAATGCCAAACCGTTATTTTCTTCAGAAACCCTCAAGCTCAACCTGATGACTATGCAAACTGGAATTTGACGCAAAATGAACTTGATTTCATATTCGGTAAGAGTTACCGTGATTTCCCGTATGCAATATTACTTTCCCGACCGGTTACCGGTGAATCGGTAATATTGGATGTTAATTTGGGCGGTTTGGGTAAATATCTGCGAGTTTATAACTCAGGTCGTAAAAACGTTTTGTTGGTTCAACAGCTGATACAGGAATACGGCGAAGATAACTTCCTTACAAAGTATTTGGATTTCTCATAATAGACAGTTTGTCCAGAAAAATGTAACAAAAATTTAACATTTCTTTTAATAAAATTATGTTATAATAAAAAATGAGAATTAGTTTTACTATGCGCTAAAACTATGTTAGCGTAAGTATATCTGGGCACTACAGGGAGGTTATTATGATGGTAAATATAAAGAGATTCAATATTTTGGCTGGCGTTGCCTTTATGATAACGTTCGCTGCACCTGATGCAAGAGCTTTTCCGCTACTTTGTTCGGATCCTTCCCGTTTGGTGGCCAGTGCTCGTGTTACTATGCAAGAGATTATGATAATCAAGCAAGAAGTTGAAAGCAATCTGCGAATCATAGAAGAAATCAGAAACGGTGGTTTTGCCGCTGCCGGTGCTATGATTTTTAATAAAATTCAAAACGGTGATTATGACCGCTTCGGTAAAGCATTATCAAATGTTAAGACAAATGCTCAAGATATGGCTACCAATGTTGCTGAACGTGAGTGGAGAGCTAAGAGAGAAGAAGAGCTGAGAAACAGCGGTATGAGCGAAAAAGAAGCTAAGGCTAAAGCTCAACAGGAAGCGGCCGAGAGAATGGCAATTTATCAACAAGCACAGGAAGAAGCCAGATTAAAGGCTAAAGAAGAACGTGGTTCGAATGCCTTTACCAATTCATATAACTGGTTAAAGAACAACCAATCATTTACAAGCGGAGCCAGCAGTGCATTGACCGGAGTGTCAAACGGAAACTGGGGACAGGCTTTGAGCGGAGCTGCCGGAGCTACCGGCGGAGCTCTTAACAGTAATGGCGATACAACGCTGGGAAATATATTTAATGATGCGTCAGGTAGCGCCGGTAATGCATTGAATAGTGCTATTAATGGTGATTGGGGTAATGCCTTTAATGCTGCGGCAGACGGAACCGGTGCTGCTGTCGGCGGAGCGACGGGGTCGCAAGGTATAGGTAATGCCATTGGTGCAATTGGAGATATGGGATCTGGAGCTTATGATGCCATCAGTAATGGTGACGGTTTTGTCGGAACCGTGACAGATTTGATGAATAACGGGCAGATAAATTCCGGACTTTCCGGTTTAGAAAGCGGTTATAACCAGTCGCAAGAGGAACGTGAAGCTGCTCGTAAGGCTGCAGAAGAGGAAGCGAAGAAACAGGCCGAAGAAACTAAAAAGCGTCTTGAAGAATCAAGTAAACAAATGAGGCAGAAAATGTGTCAGGATTGTCAAGAAAATAATAGAAAAGCGGGTAAAGATCCGATGACCGGATGTCTCTCATGGTGTTCATACTAATAAAGGAGCAATACAATGATTAAGAATACATTAAATAAATTTTTGATTTTCAATATGGTTTTAGCAAGTATTGCTTTTTGGGCAAGTCCTGTACATGCTGTAATCAAAGAATGTCCGGAAGGACAGGAATATTTTTTCTGGGGACAAAAATGTCTTCCTAAATGTCGAACCGGCTGGGAAAGAGATATAGCCGGCACTTGCCAGCCTACCACAAAAGAAGCTAAAAAAGAGCTGGAAGCGTTGAAAAAATCTTGTTCCGAGAGTGAATATTGGAGCAAAGAAAGTGACAGATGCGTTTCAAGGTGCACAAAAGGCAAGAAATGGGATAATCAAACAAAATCTTGTGTAAATGAAGCCGAAAATTCTGAAGAAAAGAATCCGGGAGAGGGTGCTTGGAAAATGGAAGAAGGGGCTTCCGGTGCAGTTGTACCAGATGTTGTAAGTCAGGTGATGGGAATTGATACGGTTGATGGAGAAGGAGATGCTTATGACGGTTTAACCGAAGAAGATGAAGCTGCCGATGCAAATGGAAATAGCTACACTATGACAACCAATACACGTGTAAACGATAATGGTAATGTAACTGAAACCACGGATAGCAGTACTTTTACGGTAAATGATGGTGTTGGTACAACCGGCGGCAATGGAACAACTCCTACGGTAGATTTGTCGAGTATACCTACAAGCGGTGTGACAGGTTTAACAACTCCACCGAATATCGTTCCTACAGATGAAGAATTAGCGAAATTAAAGGAAAAAACTGATAAGGTTCAAGCAGAAGAAGATGCGAAAAAACGTGAAGAATTGCTCAAGCAATACACGGGTTTGTATAACGGCCGTCAGATATTGCCGGATATTATGGCCAGACATTGCATGATTAAAGGTGAAGAAGTGGCTAAAGATGTAAGTTTGTATATAAATTGCATTAAGCAGTATGTTTCGGAAATGAATAGTTCTAATGCTGCAGCAAAAGCCAAAGCCCAAGAAGAATTTGAAATATTACGTTATAAAGGTTTATTGGATGCTGCCTCGAATGCTATGACTAAATCTCAAAGTGTACTTAATTATGAAAACACTATGAACGAGTACAATAAAGCTGATCAAGAAATGCAGACTGAGTTTGATGATAACCACGCTTTAATGGCGACGATGTCTTTTGTTACCGATGTATTGAACAGCTTTAGAGAATTACAGGCCGAACAGCTTAAATATTTGGCAATTAACGGTATTGTTAATGTGGATCCGGCTGTTGTTTTGGCAGATGAAGAAGAGGAAGAAGAAAAGGAACCTGCTTCAAACAGCAGCGGTGGTGGAGATGCTGAAATCCATAACGTGGATGCCAATACCACCATTAAACAAAATTAGGAAATAGATTACAGGTAAGAATTTGAACGGAGGGAGATGGAATATGAATAAGAAGGTGTTAGCAATATTCATTGCCGCAGTGTTGGTAGTTTTTCCAAAAACCTCCAGAGCAGATTTGGATACACTGTCCATTATTCAAGATCAGATAACATCTGTTACTTCTAAGATAGATGCGTTGGTTAAACAGTATACACAAATTCAAGCCAATCTACAAGAGCTGAGTTTGAACCGCAATATCGTATCGCAATTAAAAGATAAAGTTAAATCGGAATTAAAATCAAGAGCAATGGGATTTTATAATGATTTAAAAGATGAAGTAATGGCGGAAGGAATGATGTTTTTGAAAACCTCTTTAAGCAGTGTGTCGTTACCGGGGATTGGGCAGTATATTGATTTAGGAGGTTTCGTTAATCCTAAGTTAACGGTTGCAGTCGGAAAAACATATTTGAAGAAGAAACATAAAAAGAATGATGTTCAGAGTACTGTAGCACAAGATGAACGTAGCAATAATTTAATGATTGATAACTTGGCAGTTATGTTTGCCAACAGTTTGGTTCATCGTAAACAGATTATTGATGAAGATCCGTGCAGTTGTGTGGATGGAGATGGTCGAGATTGCAGTGAAGAAAAAGAGAAGTGTAAAGAACAAGAAGATGAATTTAACTCATTGAACGACATTAATGTGGTGAAAAATAAGCAATATGTTGTAATGCTTAATGCCAATCACCGTTGGTTAAAAATTAAAGAAGTGGTGGCAATGTATGCCAAGATGCAAGGCGAAGCCATGATGAATCAAGGTAATATTGATGATATCAGCGCCATAACCGGTGAAATAGAGGAAGAAGAGAAAGAAGAGGATAATACGGATGCAGTTCAGGCTTTAATTCAAAACAAGATTAATCCGTTGGATTTAGCCAATAACGTAAAAGGCAGTTTGGAAAAGATTAAGAATGGTGATTATACCGGTGCATTTGCCGGAGCAATGGGAACGGCTACCGATTTATACGGAAACGGTCCGGGTAGCTGGGAAAGCGTTACTAAGGCAATGCAAGAGGTTACCACCGGAGCGGAAGCTTTGAATAATGCATATCATAATGCCGAGAGCGGAAATTGGGGCGGTGCGTTAAATTCTGCGATGGGCGGAGCCGGAAATATTATCGGCAGCACCGGAAACGAGAGTTTGGGTAATGTGTTTAATAATGCATCAGGTGGTGCCGGAAATGCCCTCAATTCAGCATTGAACGGTAACTGGGGCGATGCTATAGGCAATGCTGCCGGCGGTGCCGGAAGTGCAGTTAGCGGTAGCGGCAATGATGTTTTAGGTAGCTCAATCGGAGCTGCCGGAAGCTTGGTTGATGTCGGAATGGATGCGGCAAATTCCGGCGGAAATTTAGGCGACATTCTTAATAATACCGTTGGTAACAGTCAGGCACAAGGTGCTTTAGGTGCTTTGTATGGTGCTTATGATGCGCAAAATACTCAAAATGAAGCAATTGTTGCGGCACAGCAAAAAGCTGAAGAAGAGCGCAATCAAAAAATGGAAGAAATGAAAAAGCAACAGCAAGAAGAAGATAAAAAGCGTAAACAAGCTGAATGTAAAAAGTGTAACGAAGAAAATGAAGCACTTATGAAAGCAGGTAAACCGCTTTCATCGTTAAAATCTTGTGTCGGTGTTTGTATGTGATAAGGGAGGATAAGAGTATGAAGAAATATAATAAAAAGATTTTGATACTTGCAGCCGTATCTTATCTGACGGTTATCACTCCGGCAATGGCAGTTACCAAATTGGAAGCTACCGGTCCGGCAGCCGATATTGTAAACAAGATTCAGAGAGTTAAAGAAAAATACGAAGATATTCAGACAAAGATTTTAAAAGAGAAAGAAAAGTGGACCAAAAAGGCTGAAGCTTTTCTTGAAAAAACGCTGGGAACGGAAGGTGCGGCATTATTTAAGCAATATGTAGTAGAGCCGGGAGCCGGTATTGTTGTCAGCGTGGCTAAAGGTCAGTATAATGCCGGTGATTTCAGCTTAAGCGGTTTTACAGATGCCATAAAATCAGAACTGGGTAATTATAAGCTTGATTTTGCTACTTTAGTGGCTCAATCAAGAGATATGGCAAATACCACTGATAAATTAAGACACGATAAACGTACGGCAATAGAGGTTCAAGTTGCTAAATTGCAATCGGAGTGGAATGCCAAGAATGAACTTAATGCCACTTTAAAATCCGAAGAATTGGCGGCAGAACTCGATGAACTTGCCAAACGTATATCTGAATTGAAAGAGCAAGAAACAGTACTTAGTAACAAACTTGATGAAGAAACCGCAGCCCAAAAGAAAGTACAAGAAAAAATGGTGGCTATGCAGGATTTAATGGCTAGTTACAGCGGTAAAATATCTCAAGAAGATGTACTCAAAAAGCTGAATGCCGAGGCTATGTCATTGTTTACTCTAAAGACGGAAGAAGAAGAGACGGATGCTTTATATGCGGCCAGTATGGATAAATTATTCTTGGGTAAATATGATTTCGGAACCTCGGAAAATCTGGCAAAGATTCGTCGTGCTCGTCAGGAAGAATATTATAAGTCCGAGAAAAATATACTTAAAGTTATAGTTGATACTTATAATAGTATAGAGAATACCGAAAATACTATAAAAGGATGTATGCAGGCAAGTGGTGAAGCTCAAGCCTTGTTCGGCGGTAGTGCGATGCGTGTTTGTGTGGATATACAGCTTGCTAAGATAGCAGCACAATATATGGAAATGTTATTGGCTCAGATTCGTCAGGAAGCGTCGTTGGAAATTCAAAATTGGTCGGATATGTATAAACTACCGGATTACAGCCGAGATTATACGAAATTTAACCTTGATGATTATGTTTTGACCAAAGATGATATGAAAACGAATTTAAAGGGGATGGCATCAGGAGCAATTGGTGATGCAATGATGAACTTTAAGGGTTTTTAAGAGAGGTGTGAAATGAAGAAAATAGTTTATTTTATATCCGTTTTAATGACTTGCCTTTGTCTTAACCGCAATGTGCAAGCATTTGTGTGGCCGGATTTTACGCCTCTGATTCCGTTTTCTCCGCAATTTTGCGTTATGTGTATTCCTCCGGCGATTGATTGGGCCTATAATACCGTTGATCAGGTCAAAGATGCCAAGAATCGTTTAAAGGAAATGACAGATGTAACTAAAATTAAGCAGGCATTGTCGGCGTATGTCGCCAATTTAGGTAATATGGCACTTAATTGGGCAACCCAAAAATTATCGGCACGTAAAAAGGTTATATCTTATTCTCGTACTATTTTGGCCAGCAAACGTGATGGGGTAGATGTTAAAAAAGAAGATACTGTTAAAGTCGATTTCGTTAATCTGTTTTTGCAGTATCCATCGACTAAAAGTAAGATTAAAAAAGCATATCAGCGAAAAGGTGATGCCATTAAAACCGATACCGCTCTTGAAATGTATATTACTTCTAACGAGATGATGAAAGAGCTCTGCGGCGCTAAGGGAAAAGGGTGCGAGTTGGCAGCATCTTTAGGTGATGGTGATGTCAGTACGGAATTTAAAGACTTAAAAGACATGGGAATGATGTTGCAGATAAGCTTGGTTGAACAATGCTTTATGCAAGGACAATATTGTGATTTGATAGGTATGATGGGTTGCGAACCGAGTAAAGACGGTGGCGACGCCGCACCTTCGGGAGACCAACCGACGGAAGGGGCAAGTACCGATGAAGATAAGGTATGTCCATGGAAAACCAGTTTGCAGATAGCCCGTATGTATGACAAGATTATGCGCTATAATGAAATGCTTGTCTATATGCAATATCAGTATGAAGCGGTTATGGGTATTGATACATTGGCTAAAATCAGAGCGGCTAAAGAAAACGAAGACAAGGAAGATAAAGGTGCTTTCTTAATGGATAAATATTTGCCGCAAAAGAGCTATATGGCATATAGCACATTGACGGATTCCTTCGCATTTGCCGATGAAGAACTCAGCGATGAGGATTTGGAAGAGTTTTCTAAATATGAAAAAAGTATGTCCAACCGTGATAATACATTGGCGGGTAATTTTGAAACCATGGATGAAGCTAAAGGCTTTGAAACTGTTTTAGATGACAAGAAAGACGATCTTGCCAGTATGCAGGTTTTGGAAGAAACCAAGAAGGCTTTGAATGATGCCTTGGTTTATCATAATATGAAACAAATGCTTCCGGATTATCGTAAAACATTCAAGACATTGAAAGAGGCTGAGGAATATCACGACAAGACAATAGAGTATTTACAAGATTCCGGTGAGTGCATCAAAGGATATTTGGAACCGCATTATCAAAATCCGGCTAAAGCTTGGTTTGGTGAGGGATGTGACTACTTTGATCAAGGCACTATATATTGCCACTATACTCCGGAAAAAGAAGTTAGCGATGGAAGTGAAAGTAAAGGGCTGTTTGATGATATATGTCCGGATGATTCGCAGCATAAATGCTTTATTCAAAAATTGGAAGATAGCGATATGGATAAAGGTGTTGCCGGATTGTTGTTAGCATATTACAATGAGGGTAAAACAGCAGATGCTCTGCAAGAAACGCAGGCTTATCTTAAGGAAGGTGATGAAAAAACTGCGGTAGAGACGGAAAAAACTTCGGATAAATCATACACAGCTCAGGTTAAGATAGAAGGGGGCGATGAGGTTTCCGGCGATAAGGAAACTTACGTTACCGGTCGTGACGATTCAGCTATGATGAGAAGAGATAATGCCAATGCCTCTGATGTTTTACCAAGTGCAAGTTCGCTTCAGTCTAAAGTTAGCACAACTCGTGATGATCAGGAAGCTGATGAAAATTTAAAAGATCCGTCAAAAGCGGAAAGTTTAGCTGATGAAACCCGTAAAGGTCATCTGATGAATTGGATATGGGGAGCAACTATGGCTAATGTTATTTCTGCCGATTTGGATAGTGCCCACCCTAAATTCGGAACACGCAAAAATAAGTTTCCGTTGTGGAACGATCAGAAAGAGTTTTATGACCAATATATTGACGGTAAGTATGATAATATTGCTCAATATATGGAAAGAGCACCGATGCCGAATGGGATAATGAGTGCTGCCGAAGCCATAAATGATGTGTTTGAGTATAAAGAAATTGTTGAAAAAGTATTGGATGCTTTAGGTAATGTTAAGTTAGAAGTTACGGTTGATAAGGAACAACAAAAAAGCGTTATTGCCGATGCTATAGAAACAGTCAAGTATAAGTTCACTGATGTGAAAGACGGAGCTAAAGCGGATATTGACGCTATTATTGATGCGGAGACCGCAAAATTGGAGTCCTTAAAAGCCGAACATAATGAAAAAATGAAAAAATTGCTGTCAGAAAAAGAGCAGTTACAAAAACAGTTGGGACAAACCAATAAGAATTTGGACGCTGCCAATCAGGCATATAATAATGCAGGAGGTAAGATTGCATCTTCTACCAATACAGACAGAGCAACCAAAGAAAATGACGAATCCAACAAAGAATTGGCGAAGAAATATAAAACTCCGGTTGATTTGTCCGCTTCACCGGCAAATAAAAAATTTGCAGAGATGAAAACTAGTAGCTCTGAAATGAGAAAAAGTGCCGAAGAGGAATTGAAAATAAAAGAAAAAGAAGCACAAACATTGGAAAAAAGTTCTCAGATGCTTGCTAAATTGCTTAAGCAAAAGAAAGAAGAAATTGAAAATGAGCGTCGTAACTTTATTAAGGAGTATAGTAAGGCTGAAGAAGATGCCAAAAGTGCATTTAGCGATAAGATATACGAGTATCTTGAGCAGGGAGTTTTGCTGAAAGATGAAGATGTTACTTCGGTTATAGAAACGGCTATAAATGATGCGGCAGAAAAACTTTCGGAAGAGTTGTCCAGCAAATATGGTGAAGAAATTTCGATTACTTTGCCGACCATTGCGGCGAGCGGTGCTGGACAAATGATTGCTTGCTTACGTGGAAAAGCTGCACAGATTGCGTTAGATACTAAAGAACAAGGAATGGAAGCGTTAAGGAACAGTGGTCGCATATATTATAACGAATATGCTTCTCAAGTTACGGGAGAGCATAGCTCAATGATTGATAAGATGAAGAGTATCGGTGATTGTGCAATAGAAGGAGTTCCATCCGAACCGATAGCAGCAAAAGTGTTTGGTGATATGTGTGATTCGGTTAATTGTACCACACCGGATGTAAGCCGAGATGACAGTGGTTTAATAAACTACTTTGTAGGTGGAGTAGGAGTAATAGATGACTTGAAAGCTCCGACGCCTCCGGTGGCATTTTCGTCGGCTCCGATGCGTGAAATTTTCCACTTTGATATTGCTGATTATGAGAGTATTGAGAAGTATTATGAAGACGGTAATATGGACAATCCGAGCAGCTCTGATATTACCATAACATCCGAGGGATTCTTGAAATTGGGAGAAGATATGCAATCTACCCAACAAGAAGCTCAGAAAGATTTGGATAGCAAAGATAACATTGCCGGAACATTCCCTGAGATATGGAAATATGTTTTGAGACGCCATACCTATGGTCAAAAACAATTTAATTTGACCAGATTGCTGGGAAGTAAAGAAGTGGGCGATGATGTTCGTGGTAATCCTGATAAGAGTTATCTGCGTTCGGGTAGTTTCCCTTGTTACATTGATGACAATGTAATAGATGCTTCTGCCGTGGCTAAATTGGTAGGTTTCAGACTGGTAATAAATGATTTCGGATATACCATAAATCAGACACCGGATAAAGGTTCATATACAAAAGTTCCTTGTAAAGGGTTGCTGATTAAAAGCGGCAGAGTATTTGATTTTGCAGCAGATGGTAGTCCTCCTCACGGTATATCGGTAAGTGGAGAAGGAAAAATCAGTGAAACCAGTGAGTTGGGTACTATTTTAGGTTATGTTCCTGATGCTAATAATAATATTGTTCACGCTTTATTTGGTCACGGTATACCGGTCGATATGAAAAAAGTACCAAGAAAGCTGACATTTAACTCTACCTTACAAAGAGCGGTGAATATTATTTCCGAAACCGAGGAGTTGGGAGAAGATAAGAGTAAAGATGCTGTATTCTATATGGCAAATCGTACGCTATTGGATCGTAACCAGTTCGGGGATTATTTAAATCAGGTTGAACAAGAAGCGATTGCACGTGAGTCCTTAATGAAAGTTCAGAACCAAATAGATGAGATACTGGATAATTTGCGGGATGCTTTTTATGGTACAAGCGTTATTGTATCTGATGAGTTCAACCTGTTGAATGAGGAGGATTATCAACAAGCTTATGAGGCTTTAGATGAGCAAAAGCAAATATACTTAAATAAAGCCGAGACAGAGATTCAGAAAGTTAAGGGTATTTCCGATACGGTTAAAAATAAAACAGAAACTTTGTTGAAGACTATTGCTGTTTTGCGTGCAGATGGCGATGAAATTATTCACCTAAACGGCGGCGAGGATATTAATCAAGTTAAATCCAGAATAGCCAATCAAAGCGCTGATAATTCGGTGGGTGATGAATACGAAAAAATGGGAGATGAGGCTCATCAACGTCGTTTGAGAGATTTACAGCCTCCGTTCTGTGAAGTACATCCGTATAAGTAGATGGTGATAAATTGGTTGAGTTAGGAAGAATACAAGTAAAGAAAAAACTGATAACCGGAAATGCTCCTGCTCCAAAGCAGAATGAGCAACCGGTACAGTTTTTGTCGGAACTCAGCGAAGCTGATAAATCCTCGAAAGAAGTATATTTTCGTTGGTTATCACGTTTGGTTATGCTTTGCTGTATAGTATCATTAAGCTTTTTTTTGAGTTCATCATTGGTAATATTCAGATTAGCTCCGGAAATTATTGTTGAACCGCTTCTTTTGATAAAACAGAGCGATTCAGACAGTATGGTGCGATATGAAGCAATCAGTACAAAGATGCCGTCAATTCGCCAATTTACGGAAATGTTCATCAAACAGTATGTTATTATGCGTAATACAGTAATTAATGATGAGCAGGAGATGCGGACACGTTGGGGGCCGGGGGGAATTGTGCATAGTTTATCAATGCCGGCTGTTTATGCCAATTTTGTGGGTATGAACGCCGAATCTATCGATAAAATGTTTGATGACGGATACTCAAGTGAAGTGCAAATTGATGAAATGGAAAAAGAGGAAACCAGTCCGGCTTGGTCGGTGATATTTACGGTTTACAATTTATCGAAAGATCGCAGTAGAAATGGGTCATTAACTCTCAAAACACAACGTTATAAAGCCTCTATAACTCCTAAGTTTATTCCAGAACGCAGAATGTTCAGGGCACGTTTAATTAATCCGCTCGGTTTTACGGTTATTAAATATAATCAGAGCGAGATAAGAGAGTAATTTGTTTAATTTATTTTAATCTTTTTATTTTATTATACTACCCAAAGGAGTATCTTTGTCTTTCGTCGTAGTGTGTGAAAGCAAGGAAAATCCTTTGGTGCAGATGGTTATGCACGATTAAACGAAAAAACGGAAAGAAATGAAAAATGTATAAAAAAATTTTGATTTTTGTTGCTTTTTTGATTTTATCGGCTTGCAGCTTATTCGGCTCTTATTACGAGCCGGAAGCGGTGGGTATCGGTAAAGATATAAACGAGTTGAAATTATCGCCGTGCGCTTGTATGCAGATTGAAGTGATAAAAAATGTTCCGGATTGGTTTTGGGAAACAATTTAAGTTAAGGAAAATATAATGGCGGATCAACTCGGTATAAACAGTACACAACAGCGACTTATCGGTTCGGAACAAACTAGAAGCGCTATGGCACAGCGTTCTGCAACGAGTCAGCGTTTGAATCAGAGCGAAGATTCCTTTGTAGTAAATGCCAGTGAAAAAAGATATTTGTGGACAGCTCGTGCTTTTGCTGTGGTTACTGCTATAAGTATTTGTTGTAATTTGCTATTGATTTTAACGGTGACGAATATTTTGCCGCTTTATCGTGTTGAACCGTATTTGTTGACTTTGTCAAATAAAGAAGAGCAAGTATATCGGATTATTCCTTATAGCAAGGATATGGAATCGCAAAAATCCATTACGGAAACATTTGTGAGACAATATGTTTTATTGCGTACCACATTATTGCCGGATATTGAAGAGATGCAGTCACGTTGGCAAAACGGCGGTGATTTGCAGGAGATGTCTTCTCCGATTGTGTATCAGGATTTCCTCAAAGTTACCGGCAACAAATTTATGCAAAGAATGAAACAGGATGGCTTAACCAGTAATGTGAAAATTATTACGGTTAACGAAATTGAGGATGCTTTGTGGCAAGTAGTATATAGTGTTGATTATTATTTACCGTCTTCGTATACACCAAAAACCATTAAATATCGTGCTACGATGAAGATACAATATGTACCGAGACGTGTT
>OMQI01000144.1 GCA_900313185.1 uncultured Rhodospirillaceae bacterium | reverse complement strand
GGAAAAAGTGTTAGAAATGAAGCTCTCATAAAATTACATAATTACATAAATTATGGGAAAATTCCGCAATTTACACCGGATGAAGAAATTTCAATACTTTATGATGCAGATGCCTTACATGAAGCAAATCTATTGCATTATTTGTATAAATAAAAAAAGCATACTTTCCAAAAACGATGGCAGGCTATATAGGACGTTTTGTTAACGGTAAATCATAGCAACCGAGTGACCGAAGCAATGTGAAATATTGTGAGAAATTAGTAAAAATTATAAAAAATTTCATTTCTTTAAAAAAACTTGACAGAAAATTCGAAAAGCTATATTCTGACAGGCATAAAATGAGTTATGCTGTGAATTATCAATATAAAGTTTAATCCTTAAATAAAGAGGTTTATGAAACAGGTATTATTGCGTTCGTCGAGTGCGGAAAATCTTTTGGCGCAAGCAAAACAAGCCGCAAGTGGCACTCGAGTTTCAAAAAATGTTATTGTCATCACGTCAAACGGACAATTTTCTTACCCTGTTTATTTTGAAGTGGATGAGGGAATTGACTATAAAGGTCGTAGAGGTGTTGATCCAGATGATATGACGAATGATGCATTTTGGCGTTGGTTGCGACAACAAAATCAAAACTAACCGGGTGATTTCGAATGAATTTCGAAAGTAAGGAAAACGCTTGTTATAATGGAGCCTTTACTGAGAAAGCATTATTTGTGATATAAAAAGCCTCCCTTTGCGGGAGGTTTTTTGTTTGGTGGTATGCTAAAGTCTCAAACCTACAGCATACTTAGAAGAATTTAAGGCAGAATTTCTTCCTGCCTTTGATAAGATGTAAATAAAATAAACAACAATGATGTTTACCGCACCGATGATTATATTCGTCCGTTTGTGTTTACTGACTATGCGTTACTTTATCCGTACAGAGGAGACGGCTCGAACTATAATGATATTTTGTTTTCTACCGGTGCGGGTTTACGGTTTCAATTGCCTTATAATATTGTGTTAGAAGCCACATACGGCGTGCCTTTACGGCATAATAAATACGATAATCATCACGGCGATTGGAACTTGGAAATCAGCGTATCACCTGATTTTAATAAGTTCTTTGCCAGATAGTTTAGAAATATTATGACTTGTTCTTGCTTGTCTGATGAGATACTGAGACAGGGTTTATAGGTCAATTAAGATATTATTCCAACCGTCACCGTGAGTAGCATTGGGGACAATCCGGATTGATTTTTTATCTTCAACAAATTTTTCGGTAAGAATAGGGGGAATAACTTTATCATTTTCGCCAACGTAATGGACTTGCGGTATTAAGGCAAATGTTTCCTTATAGTCGGCTAAATTGAGCGATTGTATAAGCGGTGGTAAATGATGATATTCTGTCCAAGCTCTATGATCCAAATTACCGGCAATTGTAATTACTTTTTTGACGTTTAAATCTTTTGTAACTGCCATTAAACCCGCTATTTGCGCTCCGCCGGAATATCCGATTAACACAACCGGAGAATTCCCGATTATTTGTTTAACAGCATGATATTCGGCATCAATGATTTCAGAGGCAAAGCGTGCCGTTGTCCAATATTTTTGCGAACATTGAGAGCCTTTGGTAAATTGGCAAGGGCGCACCAAGTAAATAACATTGCCATGCGTATCTTGAGCGGCAAGTTTGCGCACTAAATATGACTTTGGTGTCGGATTATTTGTCGGCTGCCGGTGCGTATTAAAGGAATTTCCGTCTCCCTCAATATAAACATAATACAGATTTTGAGTGTTATCAGTTTTTTGCCATGCAGAAATAAAGAAGCCATCCGTTTCAACTTGTCGATATTGGAAAGCCGGCGGCATTTCAAATGACGAACAACTACTGAGTAAAAACGAAATTAAAAGAAATTTTCTCATTATCAAACCATTAAAAAAAAATCCCCAATATAGTGTTATATTGGGGATTTGGCGTACTTATCAGAAATTGTATTTTGCTTTCAGCATACCGGTATGGCTGGTATAATCTTTGCGAATACCCAAGTCATACTCTGCCGATAAGTCCCAATTTTCTAAGCTTATATCGGCACCGATACCGCCCTCGACACCCAAACGATTAAGACGTTTGCCTTTAATATCATAAGTGGTATCCCCGATATTAACGATTGCATTGCTGTCATCGCTTACAATATCGTATGTCAAGGCTAAGCGAGCTTTTGGTGTCCACTTTCGGTACTGAGTGATCACATTGGCTGAATAACTCGCTCCAACAGCGGCGGTTAAAATATCCAAATTATCGGATTTAATCTGTTGTCCGATACTATCCGTATAACCACTGCGTTTTATATGAGTGTAACGCAAGCCGGCTTCCGGAATAAATCCTTGCGGTAATTCATAACCTACATAAGCTCTGGCTCCGTAGTTATCAACATCATAATCAGCTTTATTGGATATATTGCCAATTTTGGCTTTTTCTTCATATTTTGCAAAACCATAGTTAACCATACCACGAACATATAAGCGGGAAGGTTGATATTTAGCGTATGCAAATATTGCATTTTCTTTGACATCCGTATCACGTCCGAGGGAATCAACGTCGGGGTTGCCATAAGCGTAGCCAATACCTACTGTTGTATAATCATCAAAATCTCCATCTAATCCGAAAGCTACTCCTGCAGTTTTGCCGGTGAAGCCCTGATTGCTATGTGTTGAATCCTGTTTGGAGTGATTATACAGGCCTTGAACCCAAGCACCACGATTGGCAAACACATCCCCCGAATTCATACCATATCCGTATAAACGAGAGGCAATTTGTTCTCCGATAAGGTGGTTAAAGTCTTGGGTTACACCGGAATATACCATTGAATCGGTCGGCGCCAGATTGGTAAGAGCATCAACATACCCCTTAGCATTGTGTTGCGACAAATCATTGAGCGCCGATTTAACTTCGGCAGCCGCTCCCGATACTTCGCCGACATTATCCCACGCTTCACCGGTATTTATGTTATTTTGGGTACCTCCGGCTTCCTCAATAACATCGGTAGACGAAGCGGTATAGGCTATTTTATATTTACCGCTTTCGGTTTTGGTTATCTGATAGCGATTATTGGAAAGCATTTCCGCAAAATCACCGTCAACATCACCGGAAGCAGTAATTAAATCAAGTTCGCCGGTAGAGGCATTCTTTTCGGTAATTAATCCGGAAGCAATTGTCATTGAGAGCTTGGAAGTGTCACCCAAATTCAAATTACCGACATTTAAGTGTCCACCGGTATAATCAGAGGAGCCTTTCGCCATATCGGTAATTTCCATCTTAAGCGTTCCGTTAATGGCAGTGTTACCCAAGGTAACATCGTTTGTTCCGATATCCAAAGAGCCGTTTTCGGCAATAGTGGTATTTGCCAGAGTAGCACCTTCACCCCAAGTAGCATTACCGTTAATATTGGTCATTCCCGTACCGGAAATGGCTGCTTTTAAGGTCATAT
>OMQI01000036.1 GCA_900313185.1 uncultured Rhodospirillaceae bacterium | reverse complement strand
GTTTTTGACCACACATTATCATCAGCCGTTTAACTTTACTTTTGAGGGATTGCAACAAGCCAAAGGTATTTTGGATAAGTTTTATAACGCATTACAGAAAAATAAAGATGTTCCGACGATTGAAATTGAACCGGACAGCCGAATTATTGAAGCCTTGGCTGATGACTTGAATACGCCGTTGGCGCTGTCGTATCTGCATGAAATCGTCAATGATTTGAATAAGGCGGAAAGCGATGCAGAACGTTCACGTTTGAAGTCGTTGTTGCTTAAGAGTGCTTATATGCTCGGGTTGTTATATAATGAGCCGGAAAGCTGGTTCAAAGGCGAAGGTAATGATGACGAAGCTACGGAAATTGAAGCATTAATAGCCAAACGTGCCGAGGCCAAAAAGAACAAAGACTGGGCGACAGCCGACGCTATTCGTGACGAGTTAAAAGCCAAGGGCATCATTTTGGAAGATTCAGCAACCGGAACCACTTGGAAAAAAGCTTAAAAAATGGAAGAACTTTCCCGTGATGAAATAATTCGCCTATTATCCGATGAGCAAAATCAGGCAGAAATTTTGAAAAGAGCTGATGAAGTGCGCCGGCAATATGTGGGCGATGCTGTGCATTTGCGGGGATTAATTGAATTTTCCAACATTTGTCGCAACAATTGTCTGTATTGTGGGATTCGCAGAGGCAATACCGCAACGCATCGTTATCGTATGTCTCCCGAAGAATTGATTGATACGGCGCATAAAGCTGCAGATATGGGCTTTAAAACGTTGGTTATGCAATCCGGCGAAGATATGTATTTTTCGCAGAAAGTGATGTGCGAGATTATAGAGGTGGTCAAAAAATTTGATGTAGCGTTGACATTGAGTATCGGAGAACGCAGTTATGAAGATTATAAGGCGTTTCGTGAGGCCGGAGCCGATCGCTATTTAATGCGCATAGAAACTACCGATAAAGATTTATATCACAAACTTGATCCGGATATGAGTTGGCAACATCGTCATGATTGCCTGATGATGATAAAAGAATTGGGCTATGAACTCGGTTCCGGTATTATGGTCGGACTACCGGAGCAAAGCATTGAATCGATTGCCGATGATTTGCTTTACTTAAAAGAAATTGGGATAGATATGGCCGGAATCGGACCGTTTATCCCGCATCCGCAAACTCCACTGAAAGATGCTAAAGGAGGTCAACTTGATTTGGCACTTCGCACGATGGCTGTTATGCGTATAATGATGCCCGATATTAATATTCCGGCGACAACGGCGATGGAAAGCCTGCACCCGCAAGGGCGAATTATGGCGCTTAAAGGCGGTGCCAATGTAGTGATGCCGAATGTTACCGAGGGCGAGTATAGGCGCTTTTATGAGCTTTATCCGGGGAAAATCTGTGTTGATGATACACCGCTTCATTGCAGAAGTTGTATAGGCATGAAAATTATGAGCATCGGGCGTACCATTGGTGAAGGTTACGGCGGGCATAACGGTAAATTACCGCAAATAAAGAAATAATCTGTTTGACAATTAATAGCCTTTTTGTTACTTTTTACCCATAAATACAGTAATTTACAAACTATAAATACTATAATTATGGAAGAAGTAAGAGCTATCTGTATGCCATTTGTATTGACGGCGATTTTCTTTTGTTTATACGGCTTGTGGTACAGCAGACGTTGGCAGAGGAAAAATCTGTGGCACAATCAAGATGATTCGCAAATGAGGCTTTCGCCACAGGAACGAGCTTATCGGCAAAATGAACGTCGCAAGATGAATAACGTTTTTTATGCAGTTATGGGCTGTGTTATGGCTTGTATGATGTTGATGCTTGCTGCCTTGCAGATTTCGATTAGCGGAGGTTTTAAGCTGGACGGACGCTGGTTCTACCTGCTTCCGTTTTTGGGTGTTTTGTTTCTGATATCTTCCGGTATCAAGCGAAAATGAATAAAAAATCCTGCTTTATGCGGGATTTTTTTATTTAAGAACATAATTCAGCGGCAATATAATCAATCAGCAAAAAGCCGTCATAGCTTGTCTTCAGATGATGAGGAGTTTCAATAAGTAAGTTTTGCTCTTTTAATTGTTGTAGTTTTTCTCGGTTTACAAAATCATTAAAATCCAGACCGCAAATATTTTTGAAATCAGTCTTGTTAATTCCCTCAACCAATCGCAGGCCCATAATTATTAACTCTTCGGCACGCTCTTGAGGAGTAAGTTCTTCGTTAATAAAAGGGTAGGTAACAGAGTAAAAACGTCCGTTCAGTTTTATTCTGCCGTGTGCTGATTTTCCGATGCCTATATAATCTCCGCCTTGCCAATAAGTCAGATTGTGGCGAGAAGCAAATCCGGATAATGCAAAATTTGAAACTTCATAATGACAATAGTTTTTTTGTGCCAAATAATCTCGGGTGAAATTATAAATTTCTACGGATTTTTCTTCATCTAAAGGTTTAATTCCTTTGCGAGCAAAAACCGTACCGTCTTCAATTGTCAACTGATATAAAGAAAGGTGCTTTAATCCGAAAGAACATATCTCACCCAGCTGTAACTGCCAATTTTTGAAGTTTTGCTGTGGCAAAGCATAAATTAAATCGGCAGAATGATTATCAAATGTTTGTACAATTTCCTGCAAACATAAACGAGCGGTTTGGGTGTTATGAGTTCTTCCCAAAAAGCGCAAATCTTCATCATTAAGAGCTTGAACACCCAGTGACAAACGGTTGATACCGGCATTTTTCAAATCCTTGAACATTGTGTCATATCGACTGTTGGGATTGGCCTCCAAGCTGATTTCGATATTTTCGGATATTCGCCAACGTTTAACGATACAATTGATAATTTTTTCAATGTTTTTCGGGGCTATTAAAGATGGAGTTCCGCCTCCGAAAAATATGGATTTGATGTTTCTTTCCGGCATTAAATCATAATATTGTTGTAAAGCATTAAGATATTCTCCGATTATATCATCTTGATTTACACCACGATTCAGTTCTTTGTAAAAATCACAATACGGACATTTGCTTTTGCAAAACGGCCAATGAATATATATGGCCAATTCTTGTTGTTCCGATAATTTTTTTATGTGGTGCCGAGGTGATTGCATACACTTTCCTCCGATTTTGCTAAGGATAGCGGATTTTTTTGTATCGTCAATACTTTTATTGTGTGTATTGTGTTGAGTATACTTGAAATCAGAATAAAAAAATATAATATCAAATAAAAGTTTTTTATTAAAGGAGTTTGAAATGTCTAAGTTTGAAAACGGAAATATTAATTATGGTTTGGTTGTTTTGGTTGCAGTTGTGGCAGCCGTTATCAGCTCTTTGGTAACATATAAAGCGATGGCACGTAAAGCTGCTAATTTTGCCGTTGTTGATGTACAACGTGTAGTTATGTCGTCTAAAGATTTGGTGGCTTTGAACAGCGAACGTAATGCTCAAATTCAAAATCTGCGTAAAATGGCAGATGAAGCCAATGAAAAAATCAATAAAGAAAAGCAGGAAGATGAGAAAAAGAAGTTGTCTGAAAAGTTTTTGGCTCAGATAAATGCCAAAAAAGCTGATTATGACAAAGAATATGCTTCCGCTTTGCAGGCTTCGGATCAAAAATTGAACGGTATCATTAACTCCGTTGCCGAAAAAGAAGGTTTGAAGATTGTTTTCAATAAGTCTTCGTTGGTTACCGGCGGTGTTGATATTACCGATGCCGTTGTGGAACAGGTAAGATAATATAAAAAAATGCGTAAAAATAAACGGGCGGTAAAAAATACCGTCCGTTTATTTTTCTCAACTTTGAGCAATCAAGCGCACAAAGTATACTTGCTTAGTGTTTTCAGGCTTCTTGCGTGAGCATAGAACTTTGAAAAAGTTTCCGACGTGCGGATATATAACTTTCGGGATTATTCTGCCCCAAAAATTAACATCCACGCACCAGTACTCTCCGTAAGCGAATTTATCGGCAACAATTTCATAGTGCTGTAGCAACTCGATTGTTTTTTCAAATTTTTTAATCTTGGTTGCTATAACGAGCATTTCGATGGCATCAGGCAATCTGACGCCGATGTTGCGATATTCACCGTTTTTAAAATAAGCTTTGGCGTTTACCCAGCTTGCCTCTTTGTTTTTTTTGCTTATTTTAATGCCGGCAATTTCCACTCCCCATACGTCGTGCCTTCGCAACAAATCAAGATAGGGAAGAGAGTAGAGAAAATCACGCTCGCTGTTGCGATAAACAATCGGACAGGGAGTTCTGATACACTGATTGGGCAATGGTACTGTCCTTTCTTGCAAACGATAGAACAAAGCAAATACGATTGCCACCAAAAATGCGGAAATTAAGTAATCAAAATAAGGGTTTTGGCAGAATAGACTGACCAAACCGTGCATTCCGACACACAATCCGAACACAAACAGAATAATGAATAATTTCTTCATAACACAATGATTTTAGTTTATAAAAATGATGATTATGCAGAAAGTATAAGGCTTTATGAGTGTTAAAGTCAATATTTTATTTACATTGCAATAATTTTCTGGCAGTATGTGCAAAGTAAGGAATAAATATGTCATATCCGGAATATTATACAATATTGGGAGTAAAGCCGTCTGCTTCAATGCAAGATATAAAGCGGGCATATCACGTCTTGGCCAAAAAATTACATCCCGATGTAAATAAGAATGATAAAAAGTCTGAAGAACAATTGAAAAAGGTTAATGAGGCGTACGCTGTATTGAAAGACTTAGCCAAGCGAGCCGAGTATGACTATTTCGGAAAACAAGCGGAAGAAGCTCAAAAACAGAGCCAAAACCAGCAACCTGAATATACGGACAGTTCTCCCCAAACCAACACGGCTCCGGAAACAGTAACAATAATCGAAAAGAGAGGATTTTGGTTCTATTTAAGTTTTGCTGTCAATAAGATGATATTATTGGCAATAATGGTCGCATATATGTGGTTTTTCTACATAAATATTGATAAGAATGAGCCGTATAATGTGTTTAAAACATTAAATAATATGGCAGATTATATGATAGAAAAAGTTCCGGAAAAAAGTCAATTGGCAATGGATAGAATGAAAGAATTATATGCCGAAAGCGAATGGGTAAAGAAAATAGAAAAAAGTTGGGAAAAATTAGAAAAAGAAATTCAAAACAGTGGCAAATAAAAAAGGTTCGTCATAAAAAATGACGAACCTTTTAAATCAGAAAGTAGGATACAACTCCAACCATCCCCAAATCAGCGCAGATGCGATAAACAGCCCCACAATCCAAATCAATGCATAGGACAATAAATCTTTGTTGCTGAATAAAATGAGTTGGTTGGCGATATGCTCTACTCGTTTCATTTTGCGCCTGAATACCTGCCAAGCGAATACGGTTCCGATTACCGCAAAAATCCATACAGCGCCGGCCGGCAGATTACCGATAAAATGCTCATAGCTGAAAATCAGCGAAGTAGTAATCAGATAAATCCACAGCAGGGCAGTTGTAACAATGTAGCAAGTAACTGCTATCAAGAAAATCTTATGCCTTTTCATTACGTTAATTTTTTTGATTTTTTTCAACCCATTTTGCATCAGATGCCAATAAGCAGAGAAAAATGATACCACCGACTATGCAAGGTATAACGACGCTTTCAGTTTTAGAAAAATTACCGCCGAATAACACAACATAGCAGAACGCATACACCATCGCCAAACAGGCGACAATAATTGAGGCGCGGATTAAAGCAACGCTCCAAAGCACAACGGACAATAATTTCTTTTTCATATCTATCTTAATTATGATTTATTTGTAACAAATTTACCTCTTTAGACATATTTTGTCAACTATTTTTTCGATTTTACTAAAGAAAAGCAAAAAAAGAGGTTGACAATCGTGTCTAAATAGCTTATTTTGCGCTCAAACGTTTAATATTAAGGAATAAAGAAATGAAGTGCTATAGTTCGTTAAAATCTAAAAAAGTACGCGATTTGAACTGCAAGATTGTTCGCCGTAAAGGTCGTGTTTATGTAATCAATAAAAAGAATCCGAAGTTGAAGGCTCGTCAAGGCTAATACTTCATAAGAGGATTGTTACAAAGCCCTTTGCCTATTAAGCAAAGGGCTTTGTTATATAAAAAATTCAGCATCAGACATAAAAAAACATCCGACTTTTTTGCACGAAGGCATCGGATGTTTGTTAAATAAGAAAAGAACACAGAGCGTTACTTGGCTCCGATAATCTCAGTGCGTAGCGAGTTCAAGGCAGGACGAAGTGAACGGTTGCTGTCTCCTACGGCAGTAATTGCTTCTTCAATCTTGGCAGCGAAAGCAGGTTTCTTGCATTCTCTGGCGAGATACTGCTTCTTAAGGGGTACCTTTTCACTGTTAGATGTCAAAAGTTCAACAATTACATACTTAAGACCGTGCGCCTTCAAATCCTTGCGGAACTTTGCGCAGAATTCATGATTCATTTCCATATTGAAATATTTTGAATTTATAATTATAGTAACTACATCAAAAATAGGCATAATTACTTTTTTGTCGAAGTCTAATATATCAATTAATTTTACGGATTGCAAGACAAAAAATAAAAAAAATTAAATTAGTCGTTGACAATGAAGAAAATTTGTGCAATTTTCTGTGTTGAAATGAAATGCGCTCCTAGCTCAGCAGGATAGAGCAACAGCCTTCTAAGCTGTGGGTCGGGCGTTCGAATCGCCCGGAGCGCGC
>OMQI01000094.1 GCA_900313185.1 uncultured Rhodospirillaceae bacterium | reverse complement strand
TTCCTTTATAATCTCAAAATTTCTGCTATTGTAGGAAAAATTGTTTAAGGAATGACTAAGGAAATGAAACGAATACTCATATTTTTGGCGGGTTTTTGGGTGATGATAAATTCGGCTCAGGCTTTACAAGTTACACAGGATATGAAGACACGAATCGGCATTTTTGATGCCTGTGAGCAAAGTTTGACATACAGTTTTTATCGCAACAAAGATTATGATATCAGGACAAAATTGAGAACTACCGGAACTTTCGGAACTCTGTACCCGTTTACGGCTGAATATCATGCAGTCGGAACGTATAATGAAAGTAATTTTAAGCCGCAAGACTATTTTTATGAAACAAAGTCACGTTTCAGTCATCGGACTAAGGAAATTACCTATAAAAACGGCATTCCGCAGGAAAGAATCAGTGTAAAAGACGGAAAAAAAGCGGTTATGCTTATAACGGTTAATCCTCAATATGATCGTTCCATAGATTTACTTTCGGTGTTTGGTGTTTTAATCGAACAAATTATCCGAACCGGTAAGTGTGATTTTCAAAGTCATTCGTTTAACGGTAAAAAATATTCACTTTCCACGGTGAAAAAAATCAAATCGGAAAAAATCAAAACCGAATTTTTTGAGGGCAAAGCAGATAAATGCCAGTATTCTTTGGAAGTAGTCGATAATCCGGACGCCGGATTTTTAATCAACAAAGATACACCGATATATATGTGGATTATGAAAGATAAAGAAACCAAAGCACCGTTTGTGGCAAAAATTGAGGTGCCGAGCACTCCGTTTGGCAAATTGCAAGCGGTAACAACTAAAATTAAGGTTGAAAAATAATGAGAAAAGCAGAGTTATTATTGCCAGCAGGTTCGTTGGTAAAATTGAAAACAGCCATTTTATACGGTGCCGACGCCGTTTATGCCGGAACACCGGATATGAGTTTGCGTACGCAATCAAAGTTTACTTTGGAAGATTTGAAAGAAGGAATAGATTTTGTGCACGCACACGGCAAAAAAATTTATCTGACATTGAATTTATATATTCATAATGAAGAAGCCGAAAAACTTCCGCAATTTGTGAAAACTCTGCAAGATTTACAACCGGACGGAGTTTTGGTGGCCGATCCGGGAGTGTTTTATTATTTGCAACAGCATGCACCGGAATTAAAACGTTTTGTGTCGACACAAGCCAATATTTGCTCGGCGCAAACCGTAAAATTTTGGCAGTCAATGGGCGCTAGTTTGTGCGTGTTGGGGCGTGAAGTTACTTTTGCCGAGATGGCGGAAATTCGTCGGCAATGTCCGGATATTTTGTTGGAGTGTTTTGTGCATGGCGCAATGTGTATGTCGTATTCCGGAAGGTGTCTGATTTCCAATTTTATGGCTGACAGAAGTGCTAACAAAGGTAAATGTGCACATTGTTGCCGATGGCATTATAAAATGCACTTGCGCCTGAAAGACGGTACGGTGAAGGAAATCGAGATTAATCAGGATAATGCCAAAGCTTTCGAATTTTTGCTGGAAGAAGAGTTTCGTCCAGGGGAATATTATGAAATATTGGAAGATGAACACGGCGGATATTTGCTTAATTCCAAAGATATGTGCTTAATGCCTCGTTTAAATGAGATTTTAGGTATCGGTATGGATTCACTTAAAGTTGAGGGACGTAATAAGACCGAATATTATGCCGGAACCGTGGCCAGAGCGTATCGTCAGGCAATTGATGATTATTATGCGAATCCGCAAGAATGGGATTTTAACAAGTATATGAATGATTTGTATGCTTTGCAAAATCGCGGTTATTGCTTAGGCTTTCACGACGGTAAATTGACCAATATCAGCCAGAATTATGAATATACCCGTACTTTGGGTGAATGGTTGTTTGCCGGCTCTATTGTAGAGTGGCAAGGCGATGACGCTATATTTGAAATTCGTAACTATATTAATTCGGGTGAAAAAATAGAATTTTTGGTTCCGGGGACTATGGATAACATATCTTTATCTTTGACCGAATTTGAAGATGCTCTAAGCGGTGAAATAACACCGAGAGTTTCGGCAGGAGAAGGGAAGAAAATCCGTATTCGTCCGCAGAGTTGGAATAAACCGATTGAACAAATCAAAAAACAGTTACCGCAATATGTAATTGCCCGTAAGTTGCAGGGATTAAAGGGCGAAAATAAAGAAATGTATGATCGCAAACGAGCCGAGTTCAATCAGCTTATTGAAGGTTGCCCGCTAGAGGAGTAAAAATGCGTAAAAATCCGGTTTTGATAATTGCCGGACCCACGGCTTCTGGAAAATCGGCTTTGGCAATTGCTGCTGCCAATGCTTTTAACGGTGTGATTCTTAACTGCGATGCGATGCAGATTTATAAGGACATTCCGATTATTGCAGCGACTCCGAGTAATGAGGAAAAAAAGAAAGCCGAACATCGTTTATATGAGCTTTATGATTGTTCGGTGCGTGGAAATGTGGTGGATTGGCTAAATCTTTGCGTGGCAGAAATCAAAAATTTATGGGCGGAAAATCGTTTGCCTGTTGTAGTCGGCGGTACCGGATTCTATATAGATGCATTGATTAACGGAGTAACTCCGATTCCGGAAGTTCCGCAAACAATAAGGGAAAAAATCAAACAACGCTTGCAAAAAGAAGGTTTGAAAAGCTTATATGAATATTTGTTGAGCGTTGATGAGCGGGTAGCTTTAAAAATCGGAGCCAATGATAAAACAAGAATTGTCAGAGCGGTGGAAATTTACGAGTATACAGGCATAAAAGTATCGGAATGGTATCAAAAGCCGATGATAAAAAAGTTGCCGGAAGCCGATTTTTGTGTGGTCAAAATAGTACCTTCTATAGATGAAATTGCCGAGCGTTGTAAAAAACGTCTTGATAAAATGGTGTTCGAACTGGGCGTACTTAAAGAAATCGAAAATGTGATAAAAAGAGGACTTTCGTCTGATTTACCGGCAATGAAAGCACTTGGAGTGCCGGAGCTTAGTTTGTTTGTGAAAGGTGAAATGGGCTTGTCTGAGGCTCTTGACTTGGCAAAACTGCATACCAGACAATATGCCAAACGCCAACGCACTTGGCTCAGAAACAAGCTTACTGCCGATGTTGAATTTGATAATGTTTATAATGGTCAAAACGAATATCTTGAGATAATCAAAAAGTCATTAAATCTGTGAAAATATCACTTGCACATTGAAACGAACTGATATAAAAGGTAAAAATAAAGTTAAAAATTGGAGTAAATGCAGATGTTTGCAAGATTGTTAAATATGTTTTCCGCCGATATGGCGATTGATTTAGGAACTGCCAATACTTTGGTGCACGTCCGTGGCCATGGAATAGTGTTGAATGAACCATCGGTGGTGGCAA
This sequence comes from uncultured Rhodospirillaceae bacterium, assembly GCA_900313185.1. GTDB lineage: Bacteria > Pseudomonadota > Alphaproteobacteria > RF32 > CAG-239 > RUG410. The sequence continues at coordinate 6,588 of OMQI01000094.1, read as the reverse complement.
TAGAAGAATATAAAGGGCGTAAAAGAGTTTTAGCAGTAGGTAATGAAGCTAAACGTATGTTGGGGCGTACTCCGGGGCATATAAGTGCTATTCGTCCGCTTAAAGACGGTGTGATTGCCGATTTCCAGATCGCTGAGGAAATGATAAAATATTTCATTTGCAAAGTGCATAATCGCAGTATGTTTGTTACTCCGATGATTGTTATTTGCGTGCCGTCGGGAGCTACCGAAGTTGAAAAGCGTGCTATTAAAGATTCGGCTTATCATGCCGGTGCTCATAAAGTTTTATTGATAGAAGAACCGATGGCAGCCGCTATCGGAGCCGGTTTACCGATTACCGAACCGGCTGGCAGTATGGTGGTTGATATCGGCGGCGGAACAACCGAAGTCGCCGTGTTGTCACTCAAAGGTGTTGTTTATGCCCGTTCGGTACGGGTAGGCGGAGATAAAATGGATACCGCTATTGTCAACTACATTCGTCGTAATATGAATTTGTTGATTGGTGAAAGCAGTGCCGAGAGAATTAAAAAAGAAATCGGTTCGGCTTGTTTACCGGAAGAAGGCGATGGTCGCAGTGTAGAAGTTAAGGGACGTGATTTGGTTAACGGTGTACCGAAGGAAATCACCATTACCGAAAGACAGGTTGCCGAGAGTTTGATGGAAACGGTTGCCGATATTGTTGAAGCGGTTAAGATAGCTTTGGAAAACACTGCTCCGGAATTGGCGGCAGATATTGTCGATAAAGGAATTGTACTTACCGGTGGCGGAGCATTGTTGGCCAATCTGGATAAGGTTTTGCGAGAAGCAACCGGTTTGCCGGTTATTATAGCCGAAGATCCGCTTTCTTGCGTGGCCAGAGGTTCCGGTATGGCTTTGGATGAATTTGCACGTTTGAAAGATGTGCTTTCCAGTATGGATTAATGCTTAAAAAGGAATAAATACTATGGGGCAGCGTGGAGTTTTTTTGATTAAAACCGCTGAACTTAAGGTTTGGGTGCGCCGCATATTTGTAGTCATTTTATTTATTGCTTCATTCTTTTTTATTCTTTTAAGCAAAGTAGACAGTGTGGTTATCGAGGCTGCAAATAAGGCAGTACTTGATGTAACGGGGCCGGTAATGCAAATAGTGGAATATCCGTCCCGTATTATTCATCGTATTTATACATACATTTACGACATTAGTCATATTTATATCGAAAATTGCGAGCTACGTGCAGAAAATAAGCAAATGATGATGTTGCAAAACAAGGTTCGTGCTTTAGAGGTAGAAAATCAGCTTTTAGGCCGATTGCTTAATTACGTTCCGCCGGCGGAAGCCTCGTTTATAAGTGCCAAAATAATAGCTGAGTCCGGTGATAATTTCACCCACATATTGCTGGTTTATATAGGTGATGAAGCGGTTAAAAAAGGGCAAATCGTTTTAGGCGATGAAAGTGTAATAGGGCGCATTGATGAAGTCAGCGGACATTATGCCAGAGTTATTTTGGTAACCGATATTAACTCAAAAATTCCGGTAGTAGTGGAGAGAACCAGAGCTCGAGCCATTTTGAGCGGGGATAATACGATGTTGCCGCAACTCATATTTTTGCGCTCTTCGGCAGATGTTCAGGAAGGGGATATAGTGGTCACTTCCGGTGTGGGCGGAATGTTTCCGGCCGGTTTGCCTATCGGTTTTGTAAATTCGGTGCAAAACGGCGAAATTACGGTGGAAACGTTGGCAGATATCAGCCGCATAGAATACGTTCGCATTGTTGATTACGGTCTTTCAAACAATGATGCGGATTTAACTTCAGAATTTGATGAAGGTAAATAATATGCACGACGGTTGGGGCGAAAAATTACATTTGTTTACATTAAACGGAGTGCCGTTATTATCAACATTGATATTAATGTTTATTTCTTTTGTGCCGATAAATTCGATGCAATTTAATTATTTTCGTCCGGCAATAGGATTGATTTGCGTTTATTATTGGATTTTAAAACGTGGCAATGTATTTGGGTATGCATCGGCCTTTATTGTGGGATTTTTAACAGATGCTTACAGTTCATCATCGTTGGGAATTAACATATTGTTGATGCTTTTAACGGCATCGGTAACATATTGGTTGGCACATTATTTCAGAAATTCATCATTTGGGGCAATCTGGTTTATATTTGGTTTGGTCGCATTAGGTGAAGTGCTGGTTAAATGGTTGTTGTTGATGATTTATGTCGGTCGTTTTTTACCGTTGTGGGAAGGTTTTTTCGGCTATGTTTCAACGGTTATGTTTTATCCGTTAATAGTGCTTATAAATTTAAAAATTCAAAACAAATTTTTGCCGCAGGAGTATATTGATGAATAACTTTAATGCGGAAAAAAATCAAATTTTAAGCGGAAGAATAATATTTATCATCTTGATAAATTTGTTGGCTTTTGCGGTGATTATTATTCGCTTATATTATTTGCAGGTTTTGCAATCGGATAAATATAAAATGTTATCGGATGAAAATAGAATTTCTACTCGTTTTTTGCTTCCTCCTAGGGGAATGATTTATGATCGCAACGGAGAAATAATTGCCAAGAATGAACAAAATTTTCAGGCCTTATTGATTGCCGAACAAACCCCTGATATTGAAACAACTTTACAAACATTTAAAAAAATCATATCGCTGTCTGAGGATGAAGAACAACGAATCCGCAAAGATATAAAGATGAAAAGGAAGTTTATTCCGATAAAATTAAAGGATAATTTAGATTGGAAAGATGTGTCGGAAATATTGTTGCACGCACCGGATTTGCCGGGGGTAGAAATTAATGAGGGGTTAAGCCGTTATTATCCGTATGCTGATTTGTATGCACACGTTTTGGGCTATGTAGGTCCGATTGCCGAAAAAGATAAAAATGACCAGAAAGATAATCCGTTGTATATGGTTCCGGGGTTTAAAATCGGTAAGTCGGGATTGGAAAAGTTTTATGATTATAAATTACAAGGAAAAAGCGGAACCGTTAAACTCGAGGTTAATGCATACGGCAGAGTTATGAAAGAAATTGAAAGACAAGCCGGTATTGAAGGAGATAGCATTACCCTGACGGTTGATACACGGCTGCAAAAAGCGGCCACAGAAGCTTTTGGAGATAACAGCGGTGCGGCAGTGGTCTTGGACGTCAAGAGCGGTGAAATACTGGCGATGGTATCAGTTCCATCGTTTAATACTAATTTGTTTACCAACGGCATCAGCTTCAAGCATTGGAACGAATTGTTGAATAATGAAAGAAATCCGCTGATAGATAAAGCTGTTTCCGGCCAATATTCTCCGGGATCGACTTTTAAAATAGTGGTGGCACTGGCAGCTTTGGAAGCGGGGGTTATTAATGCCAATACTCGTTATTATTGTAGCGGAGCTATGAAAGTGGGAACCTCTCGCTTTCACTGTTGGAAACACGTCGGCCACGGCAGTTTGAATGTGGTTGAAGCATTAAAATATTCTTGCGATATTTTCTTTTATGAAACAGCACTGCGTTTAGGAATCGACAAGATTCACGAAATGGCGGTCAAACTCGGTATGGGGCAAATACTTAATGTGGGGCTGGATAATGAAAAAAGCGGATTAATCCCGTCTAAAAGTTGGAAAAAAGCTAAATACGGTACGCAATGGACACAAGGCGACAGCGCTAATTCCGGTATCGGGCAAGGATATGTGTTGGTAACCCCTATGCAGCTGGTAACAATGTTGGCACGAGTTGTTAACGGCGGTTATGAAATTAAGCCGACTTTTGTGAAGCAAAAAAATAAGAAAATCAAACGTCTTGATATAGCAACCCGTAATATTGAACTGGTTAAACAGGGAATGTTTGAGGTGGTAAACGGTGTAGGCGGTACGGCGGTTCGAGCCAAATTTAATCTGGACGGAGCCAGAATGGGCGGAAAAACCGGTACTACTCAAGTTCGCCGTATTTCTATGCGAGAACGTCGCAGCGGTATTATAAGTGATAATAATTTGCCGTGGAGATTGCGTAATCACGCTTGGTTTATGGGATATGCTCCGGCGGATAATCCTCGTTATGCGGTGGCGGTGATAGTTGAACACGGCTCTTCAGGTTCCGGTGTGGCGGCTCCGATAGCGAGTAAGATTTTGCAAGAAGCCATAAAGTTGGATATAAAGTAGGGTGTGGAAATGTACGGATTAGAAATTAATAATGATATAGGCTGGAAAGATAAAATCTTTCGAATGAGCTTTATGTACATTTTTTTGATTATTGTTCTGGCGCTCATAGGTACAATGACACTCTATTCAGCGGCAAACGGAAATTGGGAACCGTGGGCAATTAAGCACCTGTTGCGTTTTGTTTTGGCAATGATATTGATGTTCGCATTGGCGTTGGTTGATGCCAAGCAATATTATAAAGGAGCCTACTGGTTTTATTTTGTGGCTTTGGTTTTGCTGTTTGCTGTGGAAATCGGCGGTCACGTCGGTATGGGGGCGCAACGTTGGATAGATTTGAAATTGTTTAAAATTCAGCCCTCGGAACTAATGAAAATCGGAATTGTGTTATTTATGGCACGCTATTTTACATCAGCTACCATACAAGGTGTAAAATCCATTCGTGGAATTATCATTCCGGCAATAATGACACTGGTGCCGGTTGCATTAATTGCCTCTGAACCTGATTTGGGAACATCTTTAATGGTTTTGATTACTGCCGGAGTGATGTTCTTTGCTGCCGGTGTGCAATGGTGGAAGTTTGCTCTTGTCGGCGGAACGATTGCCGGCAGCTTGCCGCTGTTATGGAATTTTTTGCACGAATATCAGCAGAACAGAGTGCTGACGTTTTTAAATCCGGAACGAGATCCGTTGGGAGCAGGGTATCATATTATTCAGTCCAAAATTGCCTTCGGTTCGGGCGGAATTTTCGGTAAAGGCTTTTTGCACGGCACACAAACCCACTTGAACTTTTTACCGGAAAAACACACTGATTTTATTTTTACTATGTTTTCAGAAGAATTCGGATTACTGGGAAGCATCAGTTTGGTCTCTTTAAATATGCTGTTATTGGCGTTGGGATATGTATTCGCTTTTCGTACCCGCAACTATTTTGCAAGGCTCACAATCATCGGTCTTAATACGAATTATTTTTTGTATGTGTTTATAAACATTGCAATGGTAATGGGAATATTGCCTGTAGTCGGAGTTCCGTTGCCGCTGATTTCATACGGTGGAACCGTAATGTTTTCAATTATGGCAAGCTTTGGTATAATGCTGTGTATGTCGGTAAGTCCGAATCGGGAGAATTTTGAATAAAAAAGGCGACTAAAGTCGCCTTTTTTATTACATTGTTCTGCCTTGATTTAGCGCTGACGGCATATTAGCCAATCGCTCTCTGGTCGTAAGTGTTCTTTCTTCAGGCAAGTTGGTTACCCGTTGATTTATGTTGTCAGATACGAAACGAGCTTTGGCGCTGTCAGGCATATTGCGCAATTCTTCACGACGTTTGGCAAAATCTTTGGCCAAATATTGCTCACGTTCGGTTTCCGGAACTTTACGCAATACGGTATGCGTCAAAATGTCCATGGTTTCTTCATTGAAACGTCCGATTCTGGCTTGCATACGCGGAGTTTTAATGTAATTCAGCAAATGTTGCATACGATTATTGTCCGGAGATTCAATTTTTTGCATTAAATCTTCAATCATTTGCGGAAATTTTTCTGTTTCTTCTGTAGTTAATCTTCCGCGGTTATGTTTGGACAATAAGTGCATTAAGAGCTTTTCCGGTTGATGTTCCGCCCAGTCTTTTTTGATGAGGTTGAAGTCTTTTTGGCGGACAGCCAACCAATCTTTCATCCAAGCGTCTTTCTCTTCATCAGTCATATTTTCCGGTTTATTCTTTAACATATCTTCACGGTGTTGACGGTTTAAAGCTAACTGGTGGCAAGATTCCATGGCATATCCGGCAGCAAGAGCAGTAACAAATGTGGCTGCAGCCATATCGGAGACAATATCGGCAGGCATACTGTATTCCTGGGCAACTTTTTCGCGGGCTTCAGATACCTGTTTGATTTCCGGATCATATTCCATTTCACGCAAAGTGTAAATTTCACCGCGCTGAGCTGCCTCCCATACATCTTGCGGAACCGGTTGTCCCGGATAACGATTACGGATGGCTGCCGGAATGCTTTCCCAAATTTCATATTTGGCGATATTGGCATTGTATATACTGGTAAGTTCTTCCGGTTTAACCCCATCCGAATTAGCTTTATCGTAAGCTGACGGGTTATATATCTTCAGAAATTCCATAAAACTGGCGCTGAAATCTGACATATCCGTTCTCCTTTATAATTATTTGGTGTTAAATTTATAGTTTTCCAATGCTCTGGCAATGGCATCTTTATTGCGGGCTTCGAATCTTTCCTTCGCTTCTCCTTCTAAAGCTTTCACTTCTTGCTTTTCGCCGTTCTTTGTAACAAAGGCCTTATCTCCTTCATTTAATCTGCCGCTCAAGGCAAGGATTCTCTTGTCGTGTTCCATTAATTGGTCAGAATTACCGTCGGCAGTCTTAGCCATTTTATCACGCAATGCGGATATTTGAGTTTGGCGAACAGTTGCCAAATCG
>OMQI01000090.1 GCA_900313185.1 uncultured Rhodospirillaceae bacterium | reverse complement strand
TAAAGACTTGGTAGAAGGCGCTCCGAAGACTGTTAAAGAAAGCGTTGCTAAGGCTGACGCTGATGCTATGAAAGCTAAGTTGGAAGAGGCTGGCGCTAAAGTTGAATTAAAGTAATTTAGTCAATTTAGTCAAACTTTTGAAAAATCCCGTAAGGCTATTCCTTACGGGATTTTTTTGTAGTCATAAATTGTGTTATTTGCGTTTCAATGCAAAAATTTTGATACCGAATAATATACTTTGATACGGCTCATTTGTTTATCAATCAAGAAAATATACCGCAAGAAGCGTCTGATACAGCAAGCATAAATGAAATATTTTTTTGCCTCTTCCGATTGAAGTGCATCAAGAGTTGCTTTAAATCCCTTTTGTTTATAAATATTTCTACCCAATCTGTTTAATCTGATATGAATAAATTCTTTGTATTTTTTATCAAGACCGTACTTGTAAAGCAAATTGACTATTTCAACGCATTCAATCCAAAAAATAACGGAATCTTTGTGTAAAACCGTAACGCTGTCCGGATTATACATATTGTATTTATACCAAGTTTTATTAAAAAGACGGATACGATAATCTTTGTTTTCTAACACTGTTTGCAAAATATCGACGATTTCAGGATAATATGCCAAATTTTCGCTTTTCGGATGCTCACGCATTTTAGCGCATTCAGATTTAAAAACGCCGAAATAATTAAGCATATACGATTTGGAAGTGAAATATTCCAAGAATTTATCCTGTGTTATATCTTCAAAATCGGTATTTAAAGTGGGAAATACTTTGCCGTCCTGATTGATAAAACAACAACCGACACCCCAAAAATTATTATCCGGCAGTTTTGATATTTCATCGTAAATGTCTTGCAAAGAATTTTCGGCATAGAGCTCGTCATCGGAGTCGATATTGACGACATATTTTCCTCGGACGTGCTTACCAGCCTCTAAGCAAGTATTATGTTTACCGCCGTGTTTAAGTTTCAGATAAACTATTTGAAAATTAGCGGTTTTGATAAAATTTTCGATCACTTCATCAGTATTATCGGTTGAACCGTCATCAGCAATAATCCATTCAAAATCGGTGAATGTCTGATTATTAAGCGAGCCAAACAATGCACTAAGCAAATGAGCCCGATTATATGTCGGAGTGATAACCGTAAAAAATGGATTCGTGTTCGAGTGCATTGCTTGCCTCCCAAAATAAATTAATAAGAACGGGCGTAAATCACGTCAATGGTGGCATCTTTACCTGTTAATAGGCATTTTCCGGTAGTGCCGCTTTGGTCGAACGGCAGGCAGCGAATAGTTATTTTCATTGACTTTAAAATCTCTTCGGTTGCCGGATCCCCGCACCACTTACCACGCACAAATGCAACTTTGCCTTGTTTTCCATCTTCTATCCATTCATTGGAATTAGCAAAATAAGCGGCAAATTCCTCCGGAGTGGTAATGTCGGTTCTGATGTTGTCTTGCAAACGTTTTTGAGCTCGTTTGAACATTTCTTGTTGCAAATATTCCAAACGTTCGCCGATTTGAGCGATAAACTCATCTTTTTTCATAATCTTTTTGCCTTCCGGCTGACCTATAAAGATGCGTTCCTTCACCATTAAACCGTCGGAATCTACATCACGAGCTCCGATTTCGCAAACCATCGGTGCACCTTTTCTTATCCATTCCCAAACTTTATCCACGCTGTTCTTATCACGAGTATCAACTTTTATGCGGATTTTTTCATCAAAAGCGGTTTTAGATTTAAGTTCATTTTGCAGTTTGGTAATGTAATCCATAATTTTTTCACGGTCTTCTTCCTTTTTAATCAGCGGAACAAAAATAATCTGATACGGAGCCAGACGAGGCGGAACCACCATTCCTTCGTCATCGGCGTGAGACATAATCACACCACCGATAAAGCGGGTGGAAACACCCCAAGAGGTAGTATAGGCATATTCCAACTCATTATTGGCATTGACGAATTTTATATCCGCCGATTTGGCAAAGTTTTGCCCCAAAAAGTGCGAAGTTCCGGCTTGCAATGCTTTACCGTCTTGCATCATTGCTTCTATGCAATAAGTATCAATGGCTCCCGGAAATTTTTCGTGTTCCGGTTTGCGTCCGGTTAATACCGGCATAGCCAATGTCTTTTCGGCAAATTCCTTATAAACATTAAGCATTGTAATGGTTTCGTCTTCAGCTTCCTTCATCGTGGCGTGAACGGTGTGGCCTTCCTGCCATAAGAATTCACGTGTGCGCAAAAACAGGCGCGGACGCATTTCCCAACGCACCACATTGGCCCATTGGTTAAGCAAAATCGGCAAATCACGATATGATTTAACCCATTTGGCAAATGAATCGGCAATAATGGTTTCACTGGTCGGACGCACAATTAACGGTTCTTCCAACGGAGAAGACGGTTTTAGTTTACCATCTTCGTTTACCAAACGAGAATGGGTTACCACTGCCATTTCCTTGGCAAAACCTTCTACGTGGTCAGCTTCTTTTTGAAAAAATGAGAGCGGAATAAACATAGGGAAGTAATAGTTTTCGTGTCCGGTTTCTTTAATTTTTTCATCCAATACACGCTGCAATCTTTCCCATAATCCGTAGCCCCAAGCCTTCATTACCATACAGCCCGGAGAAACCGAATTTTCGGCCATATCTGCTGCAGATACTACGCATTGATACCACTGAGGATAATTTTCTTTTCTGGTTGTTTTTAACGCCATTTTATTACTCCTTTCTCAGTTCCCCGCCGGTCTTTTTACCAACCTCGACAATAACTTTATTCATCAGGTTTTCGATATCCTTATCGGTGAATGTCTGTTCAACCGGTTGGAATGTCAAACTGATGGCTATTGATTTTTTACCTGTAGGCAAATTATCGCCTTCGTAAACGTCAAAGATTCTTACATCGGTTATATGATTACGATCGGCATTTTTGGCTGCCGCTATAACAGAAGCGGCATTTACGTCTTTATTAACTACAAAAGCCAAATCTTTATCAACCGGTTGGAAGGCTGAAAGCTCGAGTTTCTTACGGGTTTTACCATTGGATTGGCGAGGCAAAGGAATGTTATCAACATTGACTTCAAAAGCCATAACTCTGGTCTTGATATCTAAAGCTTTTAAAATGCTCGGGTGAATTTCTCCGAAATACGCCAAAACATTTTTACCCAAACGAATGGTTCCCGAACGTCCAGGATGGTAATAATTCGGGGCATCGGTCGTGATTTGCGGATTTTCATAAGGTCCTTTCGCAGCTGCTATAACCGCCAAGGCATCGGCTTTGGCATCAAAAACATCGTAGTTACGAGCCGAAGCAGTCCATTCTTTTTTAGCCGTTTGTCCGGCACGCACACCGCTGGCGGAAATATGCTGTTCACCCGGATTGCGTCCGGTGAATTCCGGTCCGACTTCAAACAGAGCTACGTTGGCATAACCACGTGCTACATTGTTTTTAACCGCCAATAAAAGGTTAGGCAAAATGGAAGGACGCATTTCGTTGAGTTCTTTTGCAATCGGATTTTGCAATAAAATGGCATCGTTTCCTTTGCGGAAGAACTTAGCGATTTCACTGTCGGTAAAACTCCACGTAACCGTTTCATACATATTTCTGGTCGCAAGTTCGTGTTTAATAGTCGCAACGTTGTGTTGAACAGGTGTCAAAATTTGTTTCGGGAAAGTGCTGCACGGAGGCAAAATTGACGGAACTTTATCAATTCCTACCATTCTGACAACTTCTTCCACCAAATCGTGTTCACCTTCAATATCTCCACGCCAACTCGGAGATACAGCCTTGATTTTACCATTTTCCAAAGAAACCGTAAATCCGAGGTTTTGTAAAATTTCCATAGATTTTTCAGCGCTTACCGGCATACCGATAAGTGTTTCCAAACGTTCAGGACGCAAATAAGCAATTTGCGGAGCAATATCTTCCGAACCGACAATGGTCAAATCCGAAGCTTCACCGCCGCAAATACTCAAAATCAGTGCGGTGGCATAATCGGAACCGCTAACATTTGATTTCGGGTCAACCCAACGTTCATAACGATAGCGAGAATCCGAATCAATTTGCAGGTGACGTCCGGTTTTGGCAATGCACATCGGCTTAAATGAGGCGCATTCCAACAAAACGTTAACGGTATTTTCATTACAACCTTTTTCCAAACCGCCCATAATACCGCCTAGGCATTGTACGCCTTCATCATCGCAGATACCCAAAGCGTAGTCCGGCAACTCATATTCTTTTTCATTTAAGGCTACGAATTTTTCTCCGGCTTTTGCCATACGCACGGTAATGCCGCCCTTTAATTTATCAGCATCAAAAACGTGTAAAGGACGAGCCAAATCAAAGTTAATATAGTTGGTAATATCTACCAGCGGAGATATTGAATGTAAACCGATAGCGCTTAAACGATCTTTCATCCATTTCGGAGTTTCGGCGTGATTGTTTACTCCTCTGATATAGCGTCCCGTATATACCGGACAATTTTCAGGGCATTCTACGCTGATTTTAATAGGGTTTGTGAATTTTGCTTCCGTTTTGACAATATTCAGCGGTTTGAGTTTTCCCAATCCGGCAGCCGCCAAATCACGAGCGATACCGCGAACTCCCAAACATTCTGCACGATTCGGGGTAATGGATACTTCAATAATCGGGTCAATATTTAAAATTTGGGCAGCGGGTAATCCCAGCGGAGTATCGTTCGGCAATTCTATAATGCCGTTATGGTCTTGTCCGATGCCGAGTTCATCTTCGGCACACATCATACCACAGCTTTCCACCCCACGGATTTTGGCACGGGTAAGCTTTTCGTTGTATAACGGAATTAAAGTTCCTTCCGGAGCAAAAATACCGACCAAGCCGACTTTAACATTCGGGGCTCCGCAAACTACCTGATATTTTTGCGAACCGTCATTAACCGTTAACAAGTGCAGGTGGTCGGAATCCGGATGATTTTCCACACTGTCGATGCGAGCGGTAATAAATCCGTCCAGTTTTGAAGCCGGATTATAAATTTCTTCAACTTCCAAACCGATTCTGTTGAGTGTATCATCAATTTCATTAAGAGAAGCGGTTGTTTCAAGATGCTCTTTGAGCCAAGATAATGTAAATTTCATCGTGCAAGTCCTCCGTTATCGCTTAATCCTCCGGTCATCGAAGATATATCAAGCGGGGTGAAACCATAGTGTTTAAGCCAGCGAACATCGGATTCGAAGAATAATCTCAAATCCGGAATACCGTATTTAAGCATTGCGATACGGTCGAGTCCCATACCGAAAGCAAATCCCTGATATTCGTCCGGATCAATACCTCCGGCTCTTAACACACTCGGATGCACCATACCGCACCCTAGAATTTCCATCCAATCGGTACCGGCACCGATTTTGAGTTCGGTTTTTGTTACCTTACAGCCGATATCCAATTCGGCAGACGGTTCGGTAAACGGAAAGTATGACGGACGGTAACGCATCGGTAAATCATCAAGCTCAAAAAATGCTTTCATAAAGTTATTTAAGCAGCCTTTTAAATGTGCCATAGTAATGTTTTTATCGATAATCAAACCTTCTACCTGATGAAACATCGGAGTATGTGTTGCATCGTAATCGGAACGATAAGTGCGTCCGAGAGCGATAATTCTGATGGGAGGTTGCTGTTTTTCCATCGTGCGGATTTGCACTCCTGATGTTTGCGTGCGGATAACATAAGCGGTATCCATATCAAAAGGTTTTTCCGGATTATCGTTGATATAAAAGGTATCCTGCATTTGGCGGGCAGGGTGATTGTTTGGCATATTGAGGGCGTTAAAGTTGTGAAATTGGTCTTCAATATCCGGACCATCGGCTACATCAAATCCCATTTCACCGAAGATGGCCGCCACTTCTTCATAAATTTTGGATATAGGGTGTATTCTTCCTTGTGTTTCGGGACGAACCGGCAATGTCACATCAATAGTTTCATTTGCCAGTTTTTCATTGAGAGCCTTTTCTTCCAAAATTTTCTTTTGGGCTTCCAATGCTTGTTCTATTTCACTTTTGACAATATTAAGTCCTTTACCCATGGCAATTTTTTCTTCTAAAGGTAAAGCGCCCAATCCTTTCATCATTTCGGTCAATTGACCTTTTTTACCAAGGATGGATACTCTGATTTCATCCAATCCTTTTAAATCGGCGGAGGCTTGAATATTCTTCAATACTTCGCTTTTCAAATTATCTAAATTTTCCATAATTTCAGCAACCTTTTGTTTGTATTAAATGAAAAAGAGTCAGCTAGGAACTGACCTCGCTAACTCTTTTTACGAATTAATGTTTTTGTATCTGTCTTATTTCTTAAGAGCCGCTTTGGCAGTTTCAACCAACTGAGCAAATGCTTCGGGCTGTTTCAAAGCGATAT
>OMQI01000134.1 GCA_900313185.1 uncultured Rhodospirillaceae bacterium | reverse complement strand
TTTTATGCTGAATATACCAGAATGTCAACTCTAAAAGGAGTAATAACTCGTACTAAATTTAATTGAATATTTTATTTGAAACACTGTATTTTAAAAAACGAAAAGACCGGTTTTATTCGGTCTTTTTCGTTTTGTACACTTGGCTTAAAGGCTTTCGTTGATAGCGTCAAGAAACGACTTAACGGTATCATCAGCCCCAACCTTCAACTCACCCATCAGAAGCTCAATTCCATGGATTCTCTGTAGCTCGATTATCGCATTGGCAACTCTGATGTTACCCATGTGTAAATCTTTACCAAACTTGCAGTTCAAAAACTCCTCATCAGAGATGTTCTGCACGTCCTTTGCTCCCTCGTTGCCCTGATTTACGTAAACAATTGCACGCTTCAGGTCCTTAATAGTTAATTTTTCCATACTAATTTTTTTATAATTGGTAAATTTAGAATAGAATGGAAAATTTTTTCTTTTTTGTCAAGTATTTTTTTATATAAAGTCTTGACACTCCTTCTCGAAGTTAATAAAATTTATTCATCTTATTTTCAGGAATAAAAACAATGTATTTAAAACTGGTTTTACCATCGGAAAAATATCTCCCGAGTGTTCAACAAGCTATTGAAGAATATAAAAAACATCCTTCTCATTTTGAAATAAATGTGGTGCAAAAAATGATTGCTGCGCAAAAAAATAATTTTGCCGATTATTTTGCACAAACTGAAAATGAACGGCTTGGAATTAACCTTAAATCCGGTTATGTATCGCATTCGGTTTTTTGGCTTGTTGATGATGATAAATATATTGGAAGTTTCAATTTGCGCCATAGTTTAACACCGTATTTAAAACAAATCGGCGGACATATTGCCTATCAAATTCGCCCATCTGAACAACAAAAAAGTTACGCTTATGCAGGATTGCAATTGTGCTTAAAAGAAGCTCTTAAAATGGGAATGAGCAAGGTTTTACTTACTTGTAAAAATGACAATAAGGCATCTTATGCCACAATGCATAATACTATGATTAAATACGGCGGAGTAGAAGATACTTCTTTTTGCGATGAGAACAGAATAATTAATCGGCGTATTTGGCTCTGGACAACTCCAAAGCCGACTTTTTACTTGATTTGCGGATTTTTGGGTGCCGGAAAAACAACCTGTTCACAAAAGCTATCTACCCAAACAAATGCTGTTCACCTAAATCCTGATGAGGAATGTATGAAATTGTTTTCTCAAAAAGAGTACGAAGCAAATTGGGATGATTGCTTTAAAAAAACCGTAAATATTTTATGGCAAAAAGCAGAAGAATACGCAAAGCAAAACATAAGTGTTATATTTGATATGGGTTTTTGGGATAAAAAAAATCGCCAAGATGCATACAAAAAAGCCTTTGAATTAGGATTTGAATCGGTTATTTATTACATTTATGCACCTGATGAAATTTTAAAACAGCGAATTTCACAAAGAAAAGGCGTTATAGCTGAGCAGAACCTCAAAAATTTTGATAAGCTCAAACAGTTTTTCGAAGCGCCGGATGACGATGAGTTTTTCATAAAATTCGATAATTATTGATATTAAAAAACAGTGTATTTAAATTGTTTTTTGCCTTTTCATTACATAAAAAATTTTCAATATTTTTATATCCTTTGAAAAATTCCTTCATATACCGGTGGAAACAGTGTATTTAAAGACGGATCTTCTTTAACACTGTCTACTCGTGAGAATAACGGACCTTTATGTAAAACCATAAATAATTCATCTAAATTTTTTTCATCACCGATGGCTTTTACCAAAACATTTCCATTAGGGTGGTTCATTGCATATCCGGATAATCCTCCTATTTTAGAAGCCTGTCTTATTACCCAATAGCGAAAACCCACGCCTTGCACCCGTCCGCTTATTTCCCAGCAACGTTCTTTCATTTAAGCCATTCCTTTATTTTAATTATTTCCTCTTTTACTGCTTCACGTTTATTAAGAGCTTCTTCGTCAACACCCCATAACTCATTTTGGTAAATATCTTCCAAAAACGCCGCATTAAATATTTCATCTGCCGATTTTTCATTATTTAATACTGCTAATCCTAAAAAAACCGATTTTATTTGCATTGCCGTCAAAAAAGCCGCCGTGAGTTTTTTATCGGATAGATTATTAAGTTTATTTTTCAACCATAAAAAACATTGTTCATTATTTGGAATTTCGAGAGTTTGCGAAATTTTTACTTCTGCTCCGCTCTTTTTTTGCAAATCATTTAAAAAAGGCTGCCATAATTTTAATTGACGCTTGTATAAATCTTCATTATCACTCCAAAAAAGCAACAAATCAGTACTCGCAAAACGAAGCATTGTTTCAATGGTTTCCTGACGATGATTTTTTATATATTGTTCCGATTTTAGAAAGTCTGTCAATTAAACAATCCTTTTATTTGTTTTTTCAAATCCTTTGCACCTTTTTTCAAATCTTTAGCCTGATTTTTTATACCTTTACCCAAATCCGATATTGAATCTTTAGTACTGTTATACCCCTTGCTTACGCTTCCCCCGATAGATTTATCAGCCTTGAAATAATCGGCATATTTGGTGTTTTTTAAAGCGGTGTGACAAGGAGATCCGTCCGCCGAAAGAAGTAAATCCCCCACATTATATGCACCGCCGGAAGCAATAGCTCCTATAACATTTTTAGCAGTGGCCGTCTGATTTATACCTATTTTCGGATTACTTATGGTGCCGGTAATTTTTATTAAATTTCCCAAAATTGAAGAAATATTTACATCGGTTATTTTACCTGAAAACGGCTGCAAATCCAAATCTATTTTTTCATTTTGTAAATTTATTTTACCGTCGGCAACCAAATAAAAAGTATCCGCATTAAATGCTATCCCTTTCGGAAATTTAACCAATCCTTTGGTTAAATCTCCTCTTACTACCGCACAAGATAAATTCATATCTCCGTCGGAAGTTTTAATTTTTAACACATCAAGAATTTGTGTTAAAAAATTACCCTGCAAATTTTTTAAACTTTTAATATTTATCTCAGAATCATCAACAAATGCTATTGCCTGACCGCTGGCATTGCTTAAATAATCATCGGTACTGCTGCCGGATGTATTTATATCAATATCAAAAGTTGTTTTTCCTCCTTTTTTTATATATAAATCATTTCCATTTTGGCTTAAAGGTTTATATAAATTCTGAGCTATAATATCGGCACCTTTTAAATAAAACGCTAATGTTTTATTGCCGGAATTGAGTAATATCGAACCGTTTATTTTACCGCCACCAGCTGTTATGTTTTCTATATTACCTTTAAGAACCCCGTTTTTTAAATTTGCATTGACACGAATATCCGACAAAGTCATATCTTTTTCATCGGTTATATTTTTTAAATTGATACTTATATCCGCATTTATCATTTTAAAATACTGATACGGTATTTTATAATTATTTTTCCTTTCTGCAGCTTGAGCGGAACTTATAAACCAATCAAAATTTATTGATGATCTCTTTTCATTTTTTTTTTCGCTTGAAAAATCATTAATATCAAAGCCGTCACCTTTGATATTAAGTTTTATATATGGCAACGCCTTTGGAGAAGTAATTTCTGCTTTACCGTTCACAACATTGTTTTTAAATTTCAAATTTTCAATATTTGATTTAAGAACCCCGTCTTTTAATGCAATATCTCCTTTGACATCATTTATAACTATTTTTTCATCTACTTTTATTTGTTTAACATCAATGGTAATATCAGCATTTACCATTCGTAAGTAATCGTATGGAATTTCCGTGTTAGGGATATATTCTTCGGCATAAGCATCAGAAATAAACCACCCGTTAGAAGCTCTCTTTTCTTCTTTAAAATCATTTACATTCATATTATCGCTGTTTATATCAATTTTTACATACGGAACCTGATTTTCCATATTAAAATCTACATAGCCGTACAGCTTGCTTTTCTTATATGATACCTCATAATTACCGCTTGTTTTTATATTGCTCTGCAAACCGCTTATCGAACCGTCATAATGCAAATCATATCCCATTGCTTTAATATCGGCTTTTACGTCGCTTTTATCATAATCATTAGCTTTTATTTGTTTTAATGAATCTATTTGTAAATTACCGAAAATATCAATACCGGCAACCGTTGTGTCAAAAGCAATATCAATAGGTGAATCATAACCATCTGCCTTGGCATCTAAATCATTAATTAAAACGCTGTCCTGCTCGTTATAAAAAATTTCCGTATTTTCGGTTTGCACTTTTTCCACCAATACTTCTTTATGTAGCAACGGTAAAACGGCCACTTGCACCAAAGCATTTCCTATTCTTGCTATCTTTGTATTGTCATTAACATCTGATATATCTACATCGTTTAGTTCCAAACTCGGTTTTAATGAAACGGCTATTTCTATATTTCCGTTAATTTTCATATCTACCTTTGCATATTTGCGCACCAATTTTTCAATATCCGGCTTATAATTATTCAAGTCGGCAAATTTTAAGAATCCTATAACACCCGCAAATAAAAACACAGGCACCAGTAGAACTATTAAAATAACTTTCATAAATTTTTTCATTAATTGACCTCCAATCCGAAAAATTTACAAGCCTCGGCAAAATGCTTCGGTAAATCTGCTTTTATAATCATTTTTTTACCATATATCACACTTAAATCAATTTTATAAGCGTGTAAATAAAGTTTATCCGCAACTTCTTTTAAACGCAGACGTTCTCTGCCAAAATATTTACTGTCTCCTAAAATTGGCGTTCCCATCGCTTCCAAATGAGCTCTTATTTGGTGAGTTCTTCCCGTCAACGGCATTGCTTCTACCAACGCATATCTTTTAGCAGCGTTATCAATAACTCTATACTCGGTAACGGCTTTCTGACCTTCTTTGGAAACCTGCATCCGCTCGCCTATTTTTTCAAGCGCCAAATTTATGGTTCCCTCAAATTTATCAGGACACCCACGCACCAAAGCCAAATATGTTTTTTGCAATGTATGTTCTCTGAATGCTTTGGTTAAAATATCGGCATATTTACGATTGCGAGCCAATAATAAAATACCGCTGGTATCTTTATCTATACGATGAACCAATTTAGGTTTTTCATTATTTTCAAATTTTAGGGCTTCCAAAAGACCATCAATATGTTTTGTTGTATTGGTTCCGCCTTGAACAGCCAGACCGGATGGTTTATTTAAAACAATAATATTTTTATCCTTATAAATAACCATTGATGTTATCAATTCAATATCTTTTTTACTTAAAATTTCTTCATTTTTCTGTGCTTTTTCATTATCCAGAGGAGGTATACGCAACTCTTGTCCACTTTCCAATCTGGTAGAAGTTTCCGCTTTTTTACCGTCAACTTTTATTTGTTTAGTGCGAAGTAACTTTTGCAAACGTGATAAACTCAGTGACGGATATTCACGCAAAAACCATCTGTTTAATCTTATTCCGTCATCTTCCGGCGCTATTTTTACTATTTTAACTCCCGACATTTAACGACTGCCTCTCTTTTTTGAATTATAACTCTTATTTATAATATTTTTCGGACAATATGGTTTGGAATGTTTTAAATGTTTTTCTCTATACGATTGTTCCACTACTTTCACATCAACATTCGGCTTAATTTCTTTAAGATAAAACTTTAATTCTTTAGGAGATAATTCTTCAATATTTTTGGTTTCAATAATCGAAGCATTATGTTTTTCATCAGTCAAAGCAACACCCATAAGTTTCTTTTTATCTTCATCACTCAATTTTATGTATTCTTCTTTACTTATCGAAACGAGAAAGTCTTCATATTCAGATAATACTTTTCGACTTGTTTCTTTTAA
>OMQI01000171.1 GCA_900313185.1 uncultured Rhodospirillaceae bacterium | reverse complement strand
TCAACAAATCTTTGTAATGATCGGTTTCATTGCCGTTCCAAAAGACCATTTTACGAATGTATAAAAGTTTTTTATCTTGTAATGTTTGCGGTTTAAAAGCCGTACTTTCTTCAACTTTTTTAACAACTTGAGCCACCTGTTCGGCAGGAGCATCGCTGTCTCTATATTCCTCAATCAATTTTTCCATATCGGATGAGGTCATTTCCACATCTGCCATAAATTTAACACAAACTCTGTCAGAATCCGAAAATTTTATGGCGTGCGACATATTGACCATATATTCGTCAATAATCCTGTAAGCAATGGTATCTATGGCATTTTCGCTCAATTCCGGATGATGCCTCTGAATAATTCCTGACGTTTTAACTGCTGATAATCCGGCTTTATCAACCGCACGATTCTCGGCTGTGTGTTCATCATCATCAACCAAACGATCATCACAAGCATCGGCAGAAACATTCTGTGCTATAAATTCATCATTGGCCCGAGCACATTGTGCATTACCAACCATCATCAATAACAAAGCCAATGCACAAATTGAACAAGTTGAAAAATAATTATTTACCACCAACTTCTATCCCCTTCAGCCTGATGGATTATTTCACTCCATTCACCTACCAAATTACCTCCACGATCTTTAAGATTGATGTCATATTTAATCGCCGGAACTTTTTTGGTCGGAGTATCATACCAATTTGCGGAGCTGTCCACCACAAAATCAGCCTCTTTCTTATTGTTAACAACTTTCACATTTTCCATTTGTGAAAGACGCTTTTTAATAACGTCGGTTCCTTTATCCATTCCGCCCGGTAAATCATCGGCCTTAGGAGTCGCTTTATCGACATATACCTTCATACCTTCGACTTGTTTAAATAAAGGTGCGGCTTCCGTTTGCATAGAATTTATGGTACGATTGGCCGAAATTACATAAATTTCCGGTGCATCAGGCACATAAGTTTCCGCTTCTTCATTTTGTAACCACGAATTATCTTCATCACAACACGGACGTTTGCGCTTTTCACCGACGGTTTCGGTAACACGAGGTTTCAATACAACCGGTTCCTGACTTTGGCAATTTCCCGGCTGTGCGCAGGAATAAGAACAAGGAATTGCCACCGGAGCTGTCACTTCCTGAGCAACTGCTTTTGTTTCCTGCGTTTCAGTCTTTTTCAAACAATCACCTTTTTGACAGGCACATCCGGCCAGCAAAAGAACCAAGCTTAAAACTACCGTTTTTCTCATTTTTGACTCCTTATAGTTTCTCTGTATATATTATCACACGGTTTACCTTAAAAATACCTTAATATTTGAAAAGAAGTCTTGAATAATTACAAAAAAAAGTTAAACTGCAGACAACGATTGGAAAATAAGCTTATGTTACTGACATTTTTGATAATTTTGACTCCACTTTTGGCATTAGTGCGCCCTTTACAACGCAATCGTTTTTTTATATTGTATTTTGCGATAATGATACTTGCCGCCTATATTACGGAAAACAACTTTTTTAAAGTAGCTATTCTTTCGCACAAAGCTTTCTTATGCTTTATTGCTTATCATCTTTGTCTGATAAATATAGTTGCATTCATTGCATACAGAGCAGATAAAAGAGCTGCAATTAAAGGAGCATGGCGTGTTCCGGAGACGGACTTGCATACTTTGGAATTTTTAGGCGGATGGATAGGTGCTTTTATCGGTCAGAAAATTTTTCACCATAAAAGCAAAAAGAAGAGTTATCAGGCAATGTTTTGGCTTATGCTTGTTTTACAGGGTATTGCCATATATATAATTTTAAGTTATCTGGGATTCATAAAATAGGAGAAAAAAATGCGCAGTTATTTCTATTTAGCTATTTTCGGATGTTTAATATCAGCTACGTCTCAAGCTGAACCACTGGTTTTAAAAAACACCGACAATTCGTTATCATTAAGCATCTATAATCAAGACTTGGCATTAGTCAAAGATATTCGTCAGGCTTCTCTTAAGAATGGATTAAATGAAGTTATTTTTGACGGTGTGGCAAGCCAAATACAAGCCGAAACCGCCATTATTTACGGCGACGGTGTAAGAGTTAACGAGCAAAATTACAGCTACAATCTTATGAGTTATGATAATTTTATAAATCAATCCCTCGGACAAACCGTGCGTACTGTGCAATTAAATCCGGAAAACGGCGAAAATATCTATGACAGTGCCAAACTTATCGGATATGCCAACGGCAAACCTATTTTACGTTTTAGTTACGGTATTGAATCTGATTTTCCGGGACGTGTGGTATTTGAAGATGTTCCTGCCGGAATGAGTAATAAACCGACATTAGAGGCTAAGCTCGATGTTAACAGAGGTGGTGATAAAAACCTCTATTTAGCTTATTTGACATCAGGATTAAGCTGGAAAACCGATTATGTTGCCAACGTTAAAGACAAAGATAAGCTTGATTTAACCGGCTGGGTAACCATTACCAATAATTCCGGTATAGATTACGAACGTGCCAAAATTCAGTTGATTGCAGGTAACGTCAATATTGCACGTCCGGTCATGGGTGCCAGACATATGGTAAAAGCAATGGCATTCAATGCCGTGATGGAGGATGCCGCATCAGGCGTCATTCAACCGGAGAACATTAACAGCTACGAATTATACACTCTGCCTAACATCACCACTATCAAAGACCAACAAAACAAACAAATAGCGTTGATTGAAAGAAATGACGTAACATATAAGAAAGAATTTCTCTTACATTCTCAGCTTTATTTCGGTGACTTTCATAATGATGAATTTGAAAAGCGTCATCCGCAAATTTATTATATTATGGAAAATACCGCAGAATCTAATTTAGGTATATCTCTGCCGACCGGAACCATTCGCTTTTATGAAAACGATAAAAATTCAAATCTGCAGTTTATCGGTTCAAATCATATTGCCAACACCGCCAAAGAAGATACGTTGCGATTGAATTTGGGAGAAGCTTTCAATATTTCCGTAAGCGGTAAAATAACTTCATCAGACAGCAAGGAAATCAGCCGTAAACCTGAAAACGAATGTGCCGTAATTAAAACACTCAGGTCATACAAGGCCGAAATAACGGTCAACAACGCCGAAGATGTTAAAAACACCATAATTTTCGAGCAAAATTTTCCGACTGATTATAAAATCATTGATGAAAGTATAAAAAGTGAAAGCAAAAATGCATCTACTCGTCAATGGAAAATTGAAGTTGATAAGAATAGTAAAGAAACATTAAAATATTCGGTAGATGTTACATTTACCAATCGTATTTGTCATTAAAAGAAAGAAGGAAAAATGTCGATAAATTATAATCCTCAATCACTTAAGGCAGATGAATTTATCTGCAATGATGAGATTTTGGAAACCTTAAAATATGCTGATGAAAACAAAAATAATACAGCTGTAGTTGAACAAATTCTGAACAAAGCTCGTTTGGAAAAAGGATTAACTCACCGTGAAGCTGCTGTTCTTTTGGCGTGCGATAATCCGCAGGTAAACGAACAAATTTTTGCTTTGGCAAAACAAATAAAGCTTAATTACTATGGTAATCGTATGGTTTTATTTGCCCCGCTCTACCTATCCAATTACTGCGTAAACAGTTGTGTTTATTGTCCTTACCACATTAAGAACAAACATATTTTCCGCAAAAAAATGACACAAGAAGAAATCAAACAGGAAGTTATTGCCCTACAAGATATGGGACATAAGCGTTTGGCAATAGAGCTGGGTGAAGATCCTGTAAATAACCCTATCGAATACGTTTTG
Organism: uncultured Rhodospirillaceae bacterium; assembly: GCA_900313185.1. Lineage (GTDB taxonomy): Bacteria > Pseudomonadota > Alphaproteobacteria > RF32 > CAG-239 > RUG410. Next base: position 1,112 of record OMQI01000171.1, on the reverse strand, counting down.
GAAAGTTTAAAGACCATTTATTCCATTAAACACAAAAACGGAGCCATTCGCCGTGTGAACGTCAATATCGCCGCCACAACGGTGGAAAATTATCAAAAACTCAAAGATGCGGGAATCGGTACTTATATTCTTTTCCAAGAAACTTATAACCGCCAATCTTATGAAACTCTGCATCCGGCCGGACCTAAACACAATTATGCTTGGCATACGGAAGCTATGGACCGAGCCATGCAAGGTGGCATTGATGACGTAGGCATCGGAGTTCTGTTCGGTCTTTCCACCTATCGTTACGAGTTTACAGGCTTATTGATGCATGCAGAACACTTGGAAGCGGTTCACGGTGTAGGACCTCATACCATCAGTGTTCCTCGTCTGCGTCCGGCTGATGACATTAATACCGATGATTTCAAAGATTGTATTAATGATGACATATTCGCCAAAATCGTTGCCTGTTTACGAATTGCCGTGCCTTATACCGGTATGATTATATCTACCCGTGAAAGTCAAAAGACACGTGAAAGGGTGTTGGAGCTCGGTATTTCTCAACTGTCCGGTGGTTCAAAGACTTCAGTCGGAGGATATGCTCATCCGGAAAAAGAAGAACCAAATTCGGCACAATTTGATGTGATCGATAATCGCACGCTTGATGAGGTTATCGCATGGTTAATGAAATGCGGTTATATTCCGAGTTTCTGCACAGCATGCTATCGTGCCGGACGTACCGGTGATCGCTTTATGGAACTTTGCAAAACCAAGCAAATACACAACTGCTGTCACCCTAATGCATTATTGACATTGCAGGAATATTTGTGCGATTACGCAACTCCTGAAACCAAACAAATCGGTGAAAAATTGATAGAAAAAGAACTGGAAACTTTACCGGAAAAAACTGCCGTTTTAACCCGAAAATGGCTTGATAACATCAAAAACAACACCGGTCGTGATTTCAGATTCTGACATTATATGAAAAATTGGCATTATTTTATAAAAAAGCTATTGACAAGCAATGCGAAATATGTATAATGCGCCTAAATGTTTTAATTGTTAACTTTATAAAAGAGTAATAGAAATGGCAAAAGCAGTAAAGATTAAAATTAAGTTGGAAAGCACAG
>OMQI01000033.1 GCA_900313185.1 uncultured Rhodospirillaceae bacterium | reverse complement strand
ATATTTATACGGTGGTTACTCATCGTCCTTCGGAAAAATCTTTTGATGAAGTTAGCTTTGTTGCCGGATATACTTTTAATACCAAAGCTCCTTTGGTAGTGAAAATCGGTAATCAAACCTTTAAAAATACATTTACTGAAGGCGATAAAGGTTGGATGCGTACCGGTGACGAAGATAAAAAGATCGTTGCGGCTATGAAACGTGGAGAACGTATGATTGTTGACGGACAATCCAGCCGTGGTACTGCTACCAAAGATACTTATTCTTTAAAAGGATTTACTACAGCTTATCAAGCTATATCGGCAAAATGTAAGAAAAAATAATGCCTAAAATGGAACTTATCGGTTTAAGTAAAGAAGAACTGAGCGAAGCAATAATTGCTATCGGTGAGAAGCCTTTTCGTGCCAAACAGTTATGGCAATGGTTGTATTATTTCGGGGAAACCGATTTTAATAAAATGAGCAATCTTTCCAAAGATTTGCGAGCTAAACTTGCCGATAATTTTACCATATTTCGTCCGAAAATTATTACCGAGCAATTGTCGGTTGATAAGACTCGTAAGTGGCTTTTGGAAATGTCTGATGGTCAGCGGGTGGAAATGGTATATATTCCGGAAGAAGACAGAGGGGCGGTTTGCATTTCCACGCAAGTGGGATGTGCAGTAGGTTGCCGCTTTTGTCATACCGGAAGCCAAAAATTGACACGTAATTTGACAGCTTGCGAAATAGTCAGCCAGTTTATGGTGGCAAGGGATACCTATGGCGAATGGCCGAGTCCGACCAATGAAACCAGATACCTTTCCAATATCGTGGTAATGGGAATGGGAGAACCTCTGCATAATAAAGATAATACCATAAAAGCACTTAATATTTTAACCGACGGTGATGGTATTGCAATTTCCAGACGCCGAGTAACGATGTCAACTTCCGGTATTGCACCGCATATTGTCGAAGCTCTTGATGCCACAGGTGTTCGTTTGGCGGTTTCGTTGCATGCTCCCAATAATCAGCTTCGTTCACAAATTATGCCTATAAATAACAGATATCCTCTGGAAGAAGTGTTGTCGGCTTGTCGAGCATATCAGGAAAAAGACGGCAGCCGATATATTACTTTTGAGTATTTGATGCTGGACGGAGTTAATGATTCGCTTGCTTGCGCTCACGAATTGATTGCGTTAATGAAAAAATATCAATTGCGTGCCAGTTTTAATTTAATTCCGTTCAATCCGTGGCCGGGGTGTATATTTAAACCGAGTTCAAATAATCGGGTAAATATGTTTGCCCGTGAGCTAGAAAATGCCGGTTTTGCCGCTCCGGTACGGGTAGCCAGAGGACAAGATATATTAGCTGCTTGCGGACAGCTTAAATCTAAAAAAGATGCCGAGGATAAATCAGCTAAATAAGTCCTATTTTTTGAGCGGTTACAACAGCTTGGGTGCGATTGTTGACGTGAAGTGAACGCAATAGGGCATTGATATGCAATTTAACCGTTGATTCCGAAACTCCCATATCATAAGCAATTTGTTTGTTTGATTTACCTTGAGCGATTAAATCCAGCACTTGTGATTGTCGTGCCGTCAGTATTTTTATACCGGTATTTTTTCCGCTGATATTGTTGGTATTGTTATTGTCAATAAGATTAGGCGGAACATAAGTGCCGCCGTCTGAAATAAGTTTAAAAGCGTTATTGAAAACTTTAATATCGGAGCGTTTGGGAATATATCCTTTAACGCCGGTTGAAAGAATGGTGCGAATAGTACGAGGATCTTCAGAGGCGGAAACAACTATTATTTTGGTTTGCGGGGCAGTTTCTCTGATTTGTTTTAAGCTTTCCAACCACGGCATATCTTGCATTTCCACATCTAAAACTAATATATCGAAATTATTGCCCGATTTAATGATTTTAAAAATTTGCGAATAACCCGATGCTTGCGAAATTGCCGCTTCCGGTGCGATTTGTTCTAAGCGTAAAGCCAAACCGTCACGAAACAAAGCGTGGTCGTCCGCAATTAAAATTTTCATTACTACCTCCTTTATATCCAAATTCCTTCAATCGGTATTGTATATATTTTCTGATACCGATATTTAAAGGTGCTAAAGAGAATAGTCCGTATATTTATTTTTTAGGCAGTTCTATATAATTTACCCCGGCTTCTTTAAACATTTCAGCCGAATAACGAAGCTTGTCACGCCAAGTATTCTTAGGATCATTGGCATCGATTTTGTATTCATAAGTAACCACATTTTTGATACCGGCTTGAATAATTGCTCGGGCGCAATCCGTACAAGGAGTAAGAGTGCAATAAATAGTGCAGCCTTTTAACGAGGTTCCGGTAAGACAAGCATTATATACGGCATTACGTTCAGCGTGTTCAAAAAAGTCGTATTTGGTAGGACGTTCCATACGTTCCGGAATATCATCTTGAACTCCTCTGACCAGTCCGTTGTATCCGGTAGCTCTTATTTCTCTGTCCGGCCCGACAACAACAGCACCGGTTTTGGTGGATGGGTCTTTTGACCAAGTAGAGATAAGCTCGGCTAATTCCAAGAAACGATAATTCCATTTTTCGTTAAACATAGAAACCTCCTTTATTTAGTTCTCGCTCACTGTAACAGAAAAAAAATCTTTTTTCAATAATGTTTTTTATTGACAATTTTTGTCTATAGTTATAATCTTATGTTACGATATGTCTAATTAAAGTTTAATAAGTATGGAATTCGTTATTTTTGTGTTAGAAGTGCTGGCGCTGTTCTCTCTGATAATGTTTGCAGGAGTGCTTGACAGCAAGTATTTTGAGCGAAAACCAATCAAATTGTTGGATTGGGGAATATGGGGCTTGATAGGTTTTGCTTTAGCGGCATTGATGTTATCTGTAGAAGGTATACTCAATAAGGAAATTATGCGTGAGGTGTGGCATTCGGCTTTTGTTTGCTTGGTCTGCTACTCTTGGTATAAATTTCCTAGGCTTGGCTTGAAGTATGCTCGTCAATACAATTTCGCTCGTTTCTTTTTGCTTTCAACTATTGTTTTCGAAACTTTGGCTATAGTTGCCAATAGTTGGATGTATGGTTTGTAAATATAAAAAGGACGCTCTATGCGTCCTTTTTATTGGTATTGTTTTATAGATTTAAATTAAAACATACTTATCGCTAAATATTATTTTTTTGAATTATTATAATGAAAAAATACATTAATCTTGTCGTGCAAAATCACGATATTCTTGATAACCTTTATTCCACACATCTGAAAAATTGCTATTTCGTATCATATTTATTCCCAATTAAAAATCTTTTTCAGCATATACATTACCGGCTTATGTTCATACACCAGATAAGCAATCGTTAAAGGTATTGGAATAAATTGCACCCAATACCCTTTTATGATTTTGAAATCATCTATGAGTATAGCAATATATAACAGTGCACAATATATGTAGCCAAGCCAATTGTCCATTATAAAGGCTGTTTCACACGCAGCTATAAGCAATGGAATATAGGCAATCCAAATTATTTTCTCTGTAATTTTTGTTTTATTCATCATCTTTATTTTTATTCCTAAAATAGTCGTATCCATAGGGTATTGATTGCACTGTACTATTCATTATACCACGCCCAACTCTATACATATTATTGCTACTTCCGACTTCGCCCGTTGTTAAAAATATCTCCACCAGAGATATTTTTCGCCTCCGGCTCCTGATATGCAGTCAGTCGTTTCGGTCCGAGCCATAATTTAAAACACAAAAGACACCATTAAGGTGCCTTTTGTGTTTTAATGGTGGAGCTAAGGAGGATCGAACT
>OMQI01000043.1 GCA_900313185.1 uncultured Rhodospirillaceae bacterium | reverse complement strand
TTAGGACAAGCTTGGCTTGACTTAAAATGATACCACCGGCGTAAGCCGGTGGAGTTTCATTCTATAATTAAAATCAAACTATCTTTGACGCCGGTTACTTTGGCAGTATCTCCTTTTTTGAGAGGCTTTTCGGTATAGGCCAGCCAAAAAGTGTCACCGATTTTGACTTTGGTTTGGTTGTCTTCAACTTCTTCGGCAACAGTTACCTTACGTCCCACCAATTGTTGAGCGGAATCGTTTAAGTTTTGGTATTCTTTCGGTGTTTGCGTACGCTTAAAAATGTAACGATAAGCAAACAAGCCGATTATGGCAAAAACGGCCGAAAACAGAGCAAACCAAAACAATTGAGCGGTTATGTTTAAAGGAACTATAAATACCAGTATGCTCATAGCAAAAGCGGCAAACCCGAACCAAATCAAATAGGTTCCCGGAACCACTAATTCCAGTAGTGATAATAAAAGTCCGACTAAAAGCCAAATTGTTATGGGATTAATAAACATTTTTTATTCTCCTTGTTTTTTCTTCGGTGCTTTCGCCATAGAATCCTTAACAATTTCAGCAATGCCGGCAACAGTGCTCATAACGTGGGTGGTATCAACCGGCATCATTAAAAGTTTCTCGTTTGGTGAAGTTACAATACCTTGTAAAGCGTCAATGTATTTTTGGCCTAAAAAGTAGGAAAGGGCACTCGGATTTCCGTGTGCAATAGCATCTGATACCATCTTGGTGGCAGCTGCTTCGGCTTGAGCGGAACGTTCCCTTGCTTCAGCTTCACGGAATGCGGCTTCTTTTTTACCTTCAGCATCTAAAATGGCAGCTTGTTTGGCACCTTCTGCCTGCAAAATTTCGGCCTGTCGCAAACCTTCTGCTTCCAAAATATTGGCACGTTTATCACGTTCAGCCTTCATTTGGCGAGCCATGGCATCAATCAAATCGCTCGGCGGGGTAATATCTTTAATTTCTACACGGGTAACTTTTACGCCCCACGGAATTGTGGCGACGTCTACCACGTCAAGAAGTTTTTGATTGATAATGTTGCGTTGCGAAAGCAATTCATCGATTTCCATACTGCCGATAACCGTTCTGATGTTGGTCATTACCAAATTCATAATGGCATAATCGAGATTTTCCACCTGATATGCAGCTTTGGCGGCATCTTGAATTTGGTAGAATAACACACCGTTTACGGTAACCATAGCGTTATCTTTGGTAATAACTTCCTGCGAAGCAACCTCTAAAACTTGCTCCTTGCGGTTGATTTTGGCGCCGATATTTTCAAAAATCGGAATTAAAATATGAAATCCCGGGGCTAAAGAACGAGTATATTTTCCGAAACTTTCCACGGTGTATTCATAACCTTGGCTAACAATTACCACGTATTTGAGAATAACCGCAAATACCACAACCAATAAAACAACGGCAACAGCTTCCATCTTAATGTTCCTTTCTTAAAAATAATGTTTATTGCTTACATTTATAAATTATATTATTCGTACCAATAATCAAGCAAAAAACGAATTCAAAAGGCAATAAAAAGGCGGTTATATACAAGAAATTTGAGGATAATTATTATTTTGTTGCAATAATTTTTTTTTTGTGTATTAAATTATCGGCAATGGGCAAAAAGTGCCCGCTTATTGGTTTTAAATTTTTTAAGGATATTAAAATGGCATCATTAGCAGAAAAAATGGCCGCTAATTTAGATATGTCGGCATTTAGCAAAGCTGAAGAACTTAAGAAGAGATTGTGGTTCACGATTATGGCTTTAATCGTATTTCGTTTGGGAACATATATCCCGCTTCCGGGGATCAATGCGGCGGTTTTATCGGAAATGTTCAGCCGTAACGCAGGCGGAATTTTGGGAATGTTTAATATGTTTTCCGGTGGTGCTTTGGAGCGTATGACCATTTTTGCTCTTAATATTATGCCATACATTTCGGCTTCCATTATAATTCAGCTCGGACAATCTGTTGTTCCGTCTTTGATGGCCCTTAAAAAAGAAGGCGAGGCCGGACATCGTAAGATTACGCATTATACCAAGATTTTAACGGTGTTTATTACCATTATTCAAGGTTATGGTATCGCTGTCGGTTTGGAGAGTGTTTCCGGTGCGAATGGTGCGTCTGCGGTTATGATTAGCAGTTTTGCTTTCAGATTTTCGACCATTGTTTCTTTGGTTGGCGGTACGATGTTTATTGTTTGGCTTGGTGATCAAATTACACAACGAGGTGTAGGTAACGGTTCTTCGTTAATCATTACCGTAGGTATTATCGCCAATATTCCGAATGCCATGGCTCAGACTTTTGAATTGGGACGTGCCGGTCAGATGTCAATAGCTACGATTTTGATGCTCATTGTAATGGCATTAGCCTTGATTTATGTGATTGTGTTTGTAGAAAGAGCTCAACGTAAAATCATTATTCAATATCCGAAGCGTCAGATGGGTATGCGTATGACTGCAGCTGAAAGTTCTCACTTGCCGCTCAAAATTAACCCTACCGGTGTTATTCCGCCGATTTTCGCCAGTTCTTTGTTGTTGTTGCCGATTACTATTGCCAATCTTTCGGCAGAACAAGGTCCGTCTTGGGTACAGACTTTGAGCCAACTTTTGGGACACGGTCAACCTCTTTATCTGGCATTGTATGCGTTTTTGATTTTGTTCTTTACGTTCTTCTATACCGGAGTTGTATTCAATCCGGAAGAAACGGCAGAGAATCTGAAAAAACACGGTGGTTTCGTTGCCGGTATCAGACCGGGTAAAAATACGGCTGAGTATTTGGATTATGTTATTACCCGTTTGACAATGGTGGCTTCCATTTATTTGGTATGCCTTTGCATTTTGCCGGAAATTTTAATCAGCAAAGTCGGTGTTCCGTTTGTTTTGGGTGGTACAACCTTGCTCATCGTGGTTCAAGTTACGATGGACTTTGTAAATCAAGTTCAATCTCACTTGATTGCTTATCAATATGAGGGCTTGCTCAAAAAAGCAGCATTGATTCGTAAGAAGAGCCGTTAATGTCAGATAATCAAAAGAGCCTGTTTGTTGTTTTTACCGGCGCTCCGGGGTGTGGTAAAGGAACGCAGGCTCGTATTTTAAAAGAAAAAACCGGTATTGCACATCTTTCCACCGGAGAAATGTTGCGTCAGTTTGCTCAAAAAGATACTCCGCTCGGAAAAGAATTAAAAGCCGCACTTGATAAAGGTGAATTTGCCAGCGATGAAATGATTATCGAAATGGTAAAGAATCGTATAGATGAGCCCGATTGTAAACACGGGTTTATTTTGGACGGTTTTCCTCGCACTTTGCCGCAAGCCGAAGTTTTGGAAGGAATGTTGGCCGAAAAGGGAATAAAGCTTAATGCAGTTCTTGAAATTCAGGTTCCAGATGAAATCATTATGGAGCGTATTTTGGGGCGTTATGCTTGTATGAAGTGCGGTGCCGGATATCACGACAAGTTTCAAAAACCTAAAATATGGGGAGTATGTGATGCTTGCGGCGGAACAGAATTTTCACGCCGTAAAGATGATAATAAAGAAACCGTGCATAACAGATTGGTCAATTATCGTATGTTGACATATCCGACTATTCCTTTTTTTGAGAGCAGAGGCTTGCTTAAGACTGTAGACGGTACAGGAACGATTGAAGCGGTAAGTCGTAAAATCGATGCTGTTCTCGGCTTGGAATAATGTACGTAAATACAATGCGTTAAGCTTTTGTGAAAAAAACTTTAAATTTTTGTAAAAAATATATTGACTCTATTAAATAACCTGCCTATAATCCGCTTAATTTTGAAAAGTGGTGATCAACTTTTTGAATGTGTTAATCAATTGAATATGGAGATTAAATTTGGCTCGTATAGCTGGTGTAAATATTCCAAGCGCCAAGAGAATTGAAGTCGCACTGACTTATATCTTCGGCATTGGTAGAAAGTCTGCTCAAGATATTTGCGCAAAGTCG
>OMQI01000119.1 GCA_900313185.1 uncultured Rhodospirillaceae bacterium | reverse complement strand
CCAGAACTCTCCGGCTCTTTTTTCCAGTCTGCGCAATGCGTGGCGTACCTTAGAAATCTCGAGTTCCCACTTCAATTCGGGGAAAGTCGTGTACAGATAACGTTGCAGCTCCTGAGTTGGGATAAAGCTGTGCATAAGCAGAGCCTGCAATGCTTTAGCGTATCTCTTGGCAACCAGCTCACGAATAGTGTTATTCTCCAACAGATTTTTAGTCATATCCTGACTGGCACACAATCCTTCCCACATGTTCTCATCAGCCACTTTCAGAAGCCTGTCTTGTACACGCTTGGTCTGGCATTTCGGCTGGTGGCACACAGAAAGATACTGCTTAAGAGCATAGGCATAATCCGGTCTGGAGTAACTATCCGGATTTGCATACGGTTTTTGCATTTCGTAGCGCTCAATTAGCTCCAATTCAAATCTCTCCGGCAGAGCATAATCCCTGACATACTTAGCTATACGTCTGACATTTCCGGATTCAAATAACAAGCTTACCGCCACATCGCCAAGTTTACGAGGAAAACGATAAACCGGACCAAAATCCATCAATGTCGCAAGATATTGCTCCTCTTCAGCCGTTAATTGCCGTGTCGGAGAAATATTTCTCAAATATAGCCATCTCACATCACCGTAATCATAAACAGCATTAAGCTGCCCCGGTGTCGGTGTTTGGTGTGAAAAGAAAACGGATAATACTGCGCTTACGCCTTTTTTTCTGTCGTGACTGAAAAGCCCGTTCACGTTAGAGTATCGTTCACATAATGTGCGAAACTCATCATCTGTAAAAGTTCCAAATCGAGCTTTATACAGATTTGCAATAATCTTAAAAATATTCATATGTATATTGATTAGTTAATAATTCAGATTGTTGAACGCATTATGATTTTTTTTTGTATAATTGTCAATATTTTTGTTTATTATTTATACACCCACGTTATCATACAGGTATTTTCGGTGCAATTACAAGCTTTCCACGTATATCTCGGAGTAATTGGGAATGCCTGACGTGAGCCGTTTTTACAAGCTATAGCATACCCTCTGTTTGGAGCTGCAAACAAGTCTGCATCAATACCGGTGCAATACTCTCCGACATTGTTCATTTCTTTGTTTTCAGCATCTTGAGGTTTGGCAACTATTTCCATTGCTATAAGTCCAGAAGTCATATTATTATCCCATTTTAGTGACCCTAATTCAAAACACATATCTGATGATAAATTTTCAAATCTGATGGCAAAATATTCTGCCTCTATATTTTTTTTAACATCATCTACGGAAAAAATTTCCAATCTTCCATCCATATAATGATGCAAAGCTTGTGCTTTGTTGTATTTTAAATCCGAAGGAATTATTTCCATATTTTTAATTCTATCCGTGCTTATACCCAAATAATCGGGATACCCCATATATTTAGTTTGGATATTTGAAGCTACAGAAACAACTAAATCCGTCATTTTAACCGTCTTATATCGGTGCATTGCTTCCACATAACCATAAAAACTAATTATGGTGATAAGTGCTATTACCACCAATGTGCAAATCATTTCGGTTAATGTCCAGCCGTATTCGTTATTCTTCATTAAATATCTCCGGTGTCTATCTTATTTTACGTATTTTTTCCTAAAATTAAGTAAATTTCGTGTGCAAAAAATAAAATATAAACTTGCAGGCTTATTGCTAAACATTACTATGGACACTATGATTAACACATTGAAAGGATTTGCTTATGAAAAAACTTCTCGTTTTGCTTTTTTGTGCTTCTGTTATTGCCGTTTTATCGGCTTGTTCTACTCAAAGTTTTGAGATTAATCCCAATCCGGTAGCAATGAGCGAACCGTCTTATGAGGGCACTAATCACTTTTTACTTTGGGGTATCGGGCAAATTCAAACAATGCATCCGGGAGAAGCCTGCGGACCGGAGGGAGTTAACAGGGTAGAAACGACTGAAACTTTTGTAAACGGTTTATTGTCAACATTGACCTTCGGCATTTACGCTCCACGCAGTTATGCAGTTTATTGCAATAACCAAATCTAAAAAAGTATTAAAACAAAGAACTCCGCCTTTTTAGTGCGGAGTTTTTTGTTTGGATGAGTTTCTGCTATTTATTACAGAAAATAATTGCGTAAATAATCGGCCAAATCAGACGTATTAACTCTGATTTGCTCCATTGTATCACGATCACGAATAGTTACGCTCTCAGGTTGATTTTCGATAGTTTCAAAATCAACAGTCAGACAAAGCGGTGTACCTATTTCATCGTGACGACGATAAGCTTTTCCTATATTACCGGTATTTTCAAGAGCAACTCTGCCGATACCAAGTTTCATAAGCTTTTGCTTTAATTCGTGACACTTGTTCATTATCTGCTCATTATTTTTCTTAAGCGGAATAATAGCCACCTTAATCGGAGCAAGATGCTTTTTCAATTTCAACACGATACGAGTATTACCGTCACCCAAATCTTCTTCATTATAAGCTTCGGTCAAAATCGCCAGAATACCACGTCCGACACCCATTGAAGGTTCTACTACAAACGGTATTACCCATTTACCGTTTTCATCTTGAATACACAATTTTGTATTTGATTCTTTGTTTTCGTGGCAATGAGCTTCCAAATTAAATTCTTCTTGGTTTTTGGTATGATTACCCAAATCATAATCTCGACGATTGGCGATACCTTCCAATTCTTCCATACCATGCGGAAATTGATATTCAATATCATAACAAGCCTTAGCATAATGCGCCAAATCTTCTTTAGGCGTTTTATAAATATTGATGTGTTCTCTTTTCAAACCTTGGTCAATCCACCATTGCAAACGAATTTCTTTCCATTTTTCGTGCCATTCTTCATCGGTTCCCGGATACACAAAATATTCCAACTCAGCCTGTTCAAACTCACGAACGCGGAATATAAAATTACGTGGAGTAATTTCATTACGAAAAGACTTACCGATTTGCGCTATACCGAAAGGCAGTTTGCGAGAAGTGGCGTCAACCACATTTTTGAATTGCGTAAAAATAGCCTGTGCGGTTTCCGGACGTAAGTAAGCAACATTATCCTCATTTTCTACCGGTCCGACATGTGTCTTAAACATCAAATTGAACGGACGTGGCTCGGTTAAATCGGTAGAACCGCAATTCGGACATTTCCCGTCAATATGGTCTGCTCTGAAGCGTCCTTTGCACTTTTTACAATCTACCATCGGGTCGGAGAAAGTATCTTCGTGACCGGAATATTTCAACACTTTGCGATTGGTTAAAATGGCAGCATCAAGACCTTCTATATCATCTCTTTCATAAACCATCGAGCGCCACCAAGCCGCTTTTAAGTTATTTTTGAGTTCAATCCCCAAAGGACCGAAATCATAAACTCCTTGCAAACCGCCGTAAATATCGGCATTTTGAAATATAAATCCTCTGCGCTTACTAAGTGATGCTAATTGTTCCATAGATGTGGCAACCATAATTTAACTCTCTTTCAATATTATTGACTAAATTTTAATTAGTTTGTTGTATCGTATTTAATTATAAAATGCAAGAGGGAATAATATGAAACGAACAAAAGTTGCTCTAGTTTATGATTTTGATGAAACGCTCAGTACCACTTATATGCAGGATTATTTTCTGATTCCCGAGCTTGGTATGCAGCCGTCAGAGTTTTGGAAAAAGGCAAACGAGTGGTCAGCAGAAAACGGTGTCGACCAAATTATGGGCAGTATGTTTTACTTCAAAAAAACTGCCGAAGAGAAAGGCTTCAAACTGACAAAAGAGAACTTAGCCTGTTGCGGCGAAGTAATCGTATTTTTCAAAGGTGTTGAAGAATG
>OMQI01000098.1 GCA_900313185.1 uncultured Rhodospirillaceae bacterium | reverse complement strand
TGATTTAATTCCAAAATCAAATCATCCAAATTGCGTGAACTTATCGGATCTAATCCGGCAGAAGGCTCATCAAAATACACAATATCCGGATCCATGGCTAAAGCTCTGGCAAGACCTGCTCGTTTTTTCATACCGCCGCTTATTTCCGAAGGATAAAAGTCACCAAATCCTTTTAATCCCACCAATGCCAGCTTCAACTCAGCCAACTCTCTTATGGTTGATAGCGAATAATCGGAATACTGTTGTAAAGGCAACATAATATTTTCTGCCAACGTCATCGAACTGAATAAGGCACCGCTTTGATACAATATACCTGACTTTTCTCGAATCTTTTGGACTTCTTCGGGAGCCTTTGTAATATCAGTACCGTTAATAATTACCGTCCCTTTTAACGGCTCAATCAATCCGGTAAGTACCCGCAACATGCTGCTTTTACCGCATCCGCTCCCGCCCATAATGATAAAAATATCACCTTTATTTACCTGATAATCGGCATTTTTCAACAATACGTAATCTCCGTAGCCGACCGTCAAATTTTTAGCTTCTATGGCAATATCTTTTATCATATACCAAGCTCCTGACAAATCACCGTGATAATACCTGTTACCACAATCATCCATACAATGGCGCATACCACTGATTTTGTGGTTGCTTTACCGACCCCGTCGGCATTCTTTTCGCATTTAAGACCACTATAACAACCACACAGAGAAATAATAATCGCAAAACAAAAGCTATGAAAGAGACCAACCAAAAAGTTATTCAGACGGAAAGCTTTGAAAGCATAATTCCAATACTCCTGATACGGTATATCCATCAGAAATACTCCCACGAAGGCTCCTCCCACCATACCCAGAAAATCCGAAATCATCGTTAATATCGGCATTGCTATCATTAATGCGAAAAGACGTGGCAAAACCAAAAAATCTATTCGGGAAAGCCCCATTGTTTGCAAGGCATCCAACTCTTCATTTACCTGCATGGTTCCTATGGTTGCGGCATAAGAAGATCCGGTACGACCTGACATAATCACCCCGACCATAATTGCCCCCATAATTCGGCACATACCTATAGTTACCAAACTTGCAACATAAATTTGCGCACCGAATGTTTGTAATTGTACCGCACCCACAAACGCCAAAATTAATCCGATAAGAAAACTTATTAAGCAAACAATCCCGACTGCTCTTGGACCGCAATCTTCCAGAGCCGCATAAAAATCTGTTTTTCGCATAATGGAACTAAACGTCAGACAACGCCCTATTCCCGAGAACACCGAACCCATAAAATTCAGTACATTCACTGATTTTCGTTTAAGTTCTATAGTTTGCTTTCCAACCTTCTCCACGATGGAAAGTTCCTCATTGTTTCCGTGTGTAGGTTTCCGATCAACCGCAAATGCCAAAGCCGTCAAATCTTGCAAATTTTGTGGAAGCTCTTTTATATTAAACGCAATTTTTCTTTCCTGACACAATCTTTGAGTATCATAAATAAAAAGAAGCAACGAAGAATCCCATTCTTTGAGTTTTTCCGCAGTAAAATAAACCTCTTTTATATCAGATTTCAGCAAGCTCTGCAAAACTTCAAACGGTGCCTCAATATTTTGGCACAAGACATCTCCGCTGACAATTACCCTCAGCTTATTTTTTCCGTCTTGCTCAATATTAATCCCGTTTTGAACTCCTGTCTGCATTATCCAAAGCCTCTTCCAATTCTATGGTTTCAACTTCATCCAAATCCTGAGATGCCACCGCATAACTGCCGTTAAACCAACGCCCCAAATCAACATCGGCACAACGCTTCGAACAAAAGGGCGTATACTTATCACCGACGTATAATTTGCCGCAAATCGGACACTTATGCGTATTTATCACTTCGCTCACGGTTCTACCCTTCCGGTGCCGGAACAAGTAGGACACTCAACCGTGTATAAATCACGCAAGCTCGGACGTCTGCGTTGGCGTAAAATTTCGATATTTCCGGCACGACTCAATCCGAGAACACGGCTGTGACAAGCATCATCGGCCAATTCTTCTTCCAAGCATTCAATAACATTTTTCATAAAGCGATATTCCGAAGAGCCTGCAAAATCAATAATGATTTTTCCAGCCAAGTTACGCAATCTGATTTGACGAGCAATCTCTTTCGCTGCCTCAATATTCAAACTGTCAATATCTCCAACATTATGTTTACTGCCACTGTCGACATCTATCGCCACACAAGCTCGGGTTTCTTCAATTTGCAGATTACCGCCTGACTTCAATTTAACCGTTCGTTCCAAAGCATCAATAATGGCATCATCAACACCATATTCTTCAAAACCTTCCTTTTGTGTGGTTACCTTACCATCAAATACTGCAGAAACTTCTTCTGCCAATTTAGGAGTATCCACCACAACTTCATTTAAGCTGTCTTTATAACGACGAACATATTCTATCAGCGGATTTTCTTTGGCATATAACAACGCCGGTGCCGAAAGAGTTCTGGCTTTTTTGCGAATATCTTCATAATAGGCACGTAACACATCCATTTCCGCCAACACCTGTGCCTCTTCCGCTTCGCCGGCAATGGTTCGTAAAATCCATCCTTCTTGTCCAATGCATTTTGCTTTAACTGATTTAATATATTTCTCAGCTTTTTCAACATCTTCTATTTTGCGAGATGCTTCAACGTCAAACTTGAACGGACAATATACCAAATACGTTCCCACCAACTGAACATTTCTTACTACTTTAGCCCCCTTTTCGGCTCTTTTTTCTTGTGCTACCTGCACAACCACACTTTGACCTTCGCTCATATTAGCTTCTTTTAGGGCCGGTTCATACGAATTTAAAAACGCTTCATGTCCGTCTCCGATATCTACCAAAAAACCGTATTTATCATTTGCCAAATTAATCTTTTTTATAATTTTACCTAAATATACATTTCCTTCAATGGCACGATTTTCATTATATATATCAACTTCCGCCAATCCTTTTTCATCAAATACGGCAATACCGAACGCTTCATCATTTCTGTCATAAACAATTCTTTGCGCTTTCATCTTATTCCCTCTCCTTTTAATAAATTAATCGTTTCGTTAAGCGGTAAACCGACAACTCCCGAATACGAGCCGACCATTCTGGTAACATAAGCAGCCAATCTACCCTCTATTTTATAGCCGCATACACCTTTCCACTCACCGCTTTGCAAATATTCCTCAATTTCCTGCGCTGTCAAAACTTTCATTGCAATTTTGGTTATCACGGTGCGTTGTGAAATCTTACCTGATTTATTAATCAAACATACCGAACTGATAACCTTATGGGCACGACCGGATAAAAGTTTCATATATCCACGTTGCTCTTCGGAATTTTTTGCCTTATGCAATATTCTCTGTCCGATTGTTACTATCGTATCGCAGGCCAAAACATTTTCATTCGGGAAAAGTGCCGCCACGTGTTTGGCTTTTTCAAGCGCCATTCTTCTCACATACGGCAGCGGTTTTTCGTGTTCAAGGCAATCTTCGCAAATATCGGCCGGCGTAATCTGTTTCGGTTCAAACACCACCTGTCGCAACAAAGCAATACGTTGCGGCGAACCCGATGCCAATATAAAATCTTTTTTATCCATCCGGACGGCTCTGTCTTTTCAATATATTAATTTTCGTCGTCGAAAGTTTTTTCCATACGTTCGTGACGTTCTTGCGCTTCAATGGAAAGCGTGGCAACCGGTCTGGCTTCCAAACGTTCTATTCCGATAGGCTCACCGGTTTCTTCACAATAACCGTATGTTCCGTCTTCAATTCTATCCAAAGCTTCATCAATTTTGGTTATAAGTTTACGAATTCTGTCTTTTGTGCGCAAATCCAACGATTTATCCGTTTCCAAAGTAGCTCTGTCAATATCATCAGGTTGATTAAGCCCTCCCTGACGCAAATCATCAAGAGTATCTTCGGATTGCAGCACCAAAGTTTTTTTCCAACTTTCTAATTTCTGACGAAAATACTCCAGTTGCATTTCGTTCATATATTCTTCATCGGCCGTAGGTTTATAATCCGGTGGTAAAACAATAGAAGTAGTCATTTTTCATCTCCTTTGTAATATTAGTTTTGCTGAGATTAACAATAAAATTTCGCAACTTCAAGAGCTATTGTCCAATTAACCACAGCATCATCAATTAAATGTCCACGTTACGACGTTATTTGTATCCAAACTGCACAACCCTTTATCGTTATCCGATGTGCCGGTTACCATAGCTCTGGTTATAGGCAATGTTCCTTGAGGCTCACCACCGTCGTATCCGTAAACCGGCCAATAAAGACAAGCACCGTTTACGCAAACAGAATACAAATCAACATTCTGATTACGACGCCAATCTTTCATTGCCATCTCTATACATTGTCTTCTACGCAGACCTTTAAACGCTATGGAAAATTTATTTGCATCACCATTGACCTTTCCAACCGTGACCTCTCCGCCAAAAACGTGAAAAATTTTATTGCCGACAACTCTGTATGTGGTTGGTATAAATTTAGCAAAATCAACTGAAGAATAATCTTTTTCAACAGCACCGGCTTTCGATATTGCCGCCGCCAAATCGCCGAGCTGAATTGAGGCTTGGCTGTATTTATGCTCATTAAACACACTGGTA
>OMQI01000099.1 GCA_900313185.1 uncultured Rhodospirillaceae bacterium | reverse complement strand
TCTTTGGCCAAATTACCGGAAATAAAAAAATTTTCCGACGGCGATACCATATCATTATTCGGGCAAAGCGTCATTATTTCACATCGCCCCGAGGAAAAAGGCGGAGTATGGCTGGAAAACAACTTGCTTTGCGTATCAGGTGATGCGGAATTTTTGCATCGTCGTGTACGTGATTATATTCGCCGTCGTGCCGGTGATGAATTTTATGCCCGCTCCAAAGAATTGGCGGAAAAAATCGATTGCAAATTAAACGGTGTGGTAATCAAAGACACCAAATCACGCTGGGGAAGCTGCTCTTCGCTCAATAATATAAACTACAGCTGGCGAATTGCCTTAGCTCCCGATTTTGTAATTGATTATTTAATGGCGCACGAAGTTTCCCATCTCAAGCACCACGACCACTCCGATGCCTTTTGGGAATGCGTGGCAAAACTATGCCCTGAGTGGGCTCGTGGCAACAGTTGGCTCAGGCGCTACGGCAAATCGCTTTATGCTTATTTGTAACAAGATGTAACACTTTGTTTAAGTCGTAAACAAACATTAAATTCACTTTATAATTGACAAATATGATATTTCGGTTATATTGGGGGCAAATATTTGTTGTTTCAAATATTTTGTTAGTACTAATAAATAAGGAGAGATACTTATGAAAAAAATTTTATTGATGGCCGGCGTTGCCGCTTTTGCATTTGCTTCTAGCGCCAAAGCTTTGGAAGTTAACCCGTATGTTTCTGCAAAATTGTCTTATGACTGGGCTAAAGATGAAGCTAAACATACTGGAAATTTTGCTGGTGGTAACTATTCTGATAAAGTTAAACTTCACAAAGATATTTGGGGCGGTCACTTTGCTGCCGGTGTAAAAGCCAGAGCAATCCGTACAGAAATTGAATGGAATACTTATCAAGATGCTAAGAAAAAAGCAGGTGATGAAAGATTCCGTTTGCAAAACAATTCTTTGATGCTCAACGCTTATTATGACATCAATACTTGCACCAAATGGACACCGTATGTTGGTGCCGGTATGGGTGTTGCTATGTTGAAGTTCACCGAAAAAGATATGGAAGACGGTGATAAAGCTAGCGACAGAACTTATAACTTTGCTTGGCAAGTAGGCGCCGGTGTTGCTTATGACTTGACCAAGAACGTTGCTTTGGATGCCGGTTACAGATACATCAACTCCGGTTCTGCTGTTGCTAACAAAAGAATTGCTACTGACCTGAGTAGAAAAACTAAATACAAATCTGCAGCTCACGAAATTTACTTGGGTGCTCGCTATACTTTCTAATCTCAAGTTAGGTTAAAAGTTAGATTTTTTTCATTGAGAACTCTGCGGTTTTTACTGCGGAGTTCTTTTTTTTCTACCCATCATTATACATATTATCAAAAAGTTATGCCTGATTTAGTCCGGCATAACTTTTGTCTGTCATACCGGCCACCGAGCAGGTATCTAAAAAGCAAAAAATAGAGGGATGACTTTTATTAACAACAAAGACAAAAAAACAGTCTGTTTGAGAAATAAATCAGATAATCCCGAAATTTTTCCCACACAGACTGTTTTTTTTTAAGCTGTTTCTCTTCCGTAAAGGATGAGAACTGTCAGAGAGATAATCCCTCCAACCAAATAGCTTAGGCCTAAGAGCCAGTGTAATAATGCAGCCCCACCCCAAACGAGAAGTGCAAACACTACCAAACACACGATGCCACCGACAAAAGCAGTAACATCATCAAAACGCTCCTTAACCCACTCCCATTTCCATACCAATAGTATGCAGAGAGCAATAACGATAATTGTACCCATATATTTCATTTTATAAATTCAACAAAAGCCCCAACAAAAGATGAGGAAATAATGAACACCATGCAGACTGCGCAAGATAAAACAAACGCACCGGTAAAAATTGCTTCAAAGAAGCTAAGACCTTTGTCTATACGAATAGCGGTCTTTTCACTTATTTTTTTCATATCTTGTTTTTTTTTATTAAATTCAACAAAAAAAGATATATGGATAACCATAAAACATCATATCATCCATAATCCTTATATTAATCACTTTTATTGTAATATTTTTTTGTCATTTTTGCAATAAAAATCGTAATACATTGAGAATATTAAAGAAAAAAGTCATATTTGCTTTTGAGATACCGGACTTTTATCCGGTATGACAGTAAGGAACATCATTCCTCGAGGTACGCAGTGCGTCACCTCGTCAAGGAATCTTTTCTTCCGACACGTCAGTGTCGCTTCCTTATTGCTTAATTCGTAGATCGCCTGACGATTGTTTCACAATTGAGCGATGACTTTGTTTTTTATCCTAATCGGTAAACTCCTTTAATTTTTCGATTAATAAAGTTTATTCCTTATAAAAGTAATTCGGTAAACGCTCGAATTTTTCTTTCAAATTCTGATATGCTTCGGATATGGATTTAAATTTTTCTTCGGCTTTTTCATCTTCTTTATTTATATCGGGATGATATTTTTTCGCCATTTTCTTATATTGTTTCTTTAAGGTTTCCGGATTGATTTCTCTGATATCCATTTCCAAAACTTTGATATATGCTCGCTCCTCCACCGTAAAATAAATACCGTCACGAGAATATTGGGCGCTGTTATCAAATTCGTTTTCATAATCGCCGTCAAAAAATTGGCTTTCTTCCCATAAATCATAACCAAACTGATAGCGCACTTTCGACTTGAATTTGCGATAAAATTTTGTTTTTTGTTTGGCTTGTTCTTCCGGTGTTTCACCCTCGTAATAATTCCATTTCTTATTATATTCCTGAACGTGTTCCAAGCAAAACCAATAATAATCCTTAAGGTTTTTATCCTTCGGAGCTTTATATTCGCCCGCTTTTTCGCAACCTTCGTGTTCACACTTGTGCCAAACATTTTCATTTTGCGGAACATAATATTTTTTGGAACGTTTTTGCATAATTTCCTTTCGGTAATATTAAACTTTTTTAATGTAACCCTGTTTATAAATAATGGCAAGAAGTTTGCAATCTTATTTTGAAAATATATTATGTGTTAAAGGAGATTTGCGATATGCCGGAATTACCAGAAGTCGAAACCATTAAAAATGCCGTTGAAAAATTTGCCGCAGGTGCCCGTATAATATCGGCACAAGTGCGTCAACCACGTTTGCGTGAGCTGGTACCTGCCGACTTTGCGGAAAAAATCAGCAATACAGAAATCATCGGCTTTAAGCGAATCGCTAAATATATGATTATCAATCTCAGTAACGGCTTGAGCATTATCTGGCATTTCGGTATGAGCGGTAAAATGAAAACCGAATCTGTTATGCCGGAAACTTTGGATAAACACGATCATATCATCATTATCACCGATAAGGGAGTATTGATTTATAACGATACCCGACGATTCGGATTAGTTACATTGTGCGAATCGGGTAAGCTGAAAAATCATCATTGTTTCAGCCGAATCGGATTGGATCCGTGGGATGAAAATTTAACAGCCGATTACTTACTCAGTAAGTTTAAGAATCGTAAAACCGCCATCAAAATTGCCCTGCTCGATCAGGAAATAATCTGCGGCATCGGCAATATATATGCCTCGGAGATTCTTTATAAAGCACGGATTCGCCCGCAACGCCCGAGCGAAAGTATTAATAAAGATGAAGCCGGAAAGATAATAATCTATACTCGTGAGATATTGAGCGATTCGATTAAAGCCGGCGGTTCAACCATTCACGATTATAAAAGACCGGACGGTGATATCGGCTATTTTCAGCAAAAACATTGCGTGTATAATAAAACCGGACAACGCTGTCCCGATTGCAAATGTGATATTAAAAAGAGTGGCGGCATTCAAAAAGATATTCAGGGGGGCAGATCGACTTTTTATTGCCCTGTCTTACAAAAATAGGAGTTTATCGATGAAATATTTACAACTTTTTTCTTTTTTGACTTTTTTACTTTTTTCCTTTAGCGCAAACTCCGCACAGTTTGTGGAAGGAATGGATGATGTCCCTCTGCCGGACGGATTGAGCCAAATTACTCAAGACGATATTTCATTCGGTAACGAAGAAACCAGACTTTTGGAAGCCTATTTGTCATCTCCGAAAATGAAATTCAATAAAGTTGCCGAATTTTATAAAGAATCGTTACCGCAATTGGGGTGGATATATCAAGGAAATCGAGGAAATGACTTGGTATTTTACCGTGAAGGCGAAAATTTGGAAGTGGTTCGAGAATCGGTTTCCCCGCTGATTGTTCGCATAACCGTAAAAACCAAGCCTTAAAAATAAAAAAAATATAAAAAATTAGTTGACTTTAGCCTTATGTCGTGGTTATAAAGTGTACCAGAGTAAATTTTGTATTAACAATTTTATAGGAAGAAAAATATGGCCAATCATAAGTCGGCAAAAACAAGAATCGTTCACAACCAAAAACGTGCTCAAATTAATGGTGCACGCAGAAGTCGTGTCAGAACTTTCGTTAAAGCTGTTTTAGCTTTGATTAACGCTAATGATAAAGAAGGCGCTACCGTTGCTTTCAAGAAAGCAGAAAGTGAAATGATGAGAGCTTCTCAAAAAGGCGTATTCAAAAAGAATACCGCTTCCAGAACGATTTCTCGTTTAGCTCAGAAAATTAAAGCTCTTTAATTTATTAAAATTAAAAAAATGCGAATTGATATTTTGCAATATCGATTCGTGTTTTTTTGTTTATAATCATATACTTACACTACGACTCTATGAAAAAATGTTGTCAAGCAATTTAATTACAATGTTCTTAAAAAGTTCTCTTGAATTTTGTTTTTTTAACTGTTAACAATTTATTTACATTCTCACTACGGGAGAGTCAAAATAAGCCGATTGCGAAAATAAGGACTTATTATATAAAAAGTCTGAATCGAATAATATAAAACAAATCGCAACGCTTGATATTATTGACTATTTTAGTGAAACAGGGGTTTTGTGATGCTTTTAAAACAGTACAAAACGCAGGCGACAATAATTAATAAGAAAAAAGTCAATTGCAGCACCTGTTTTTGAGGTTAATTAATTTTTGATGGACGAGGAAAGATGGCCGAAGAAGCAATTTATAATGATGATATATCTATTAATAACCAATGGGATGAAATATGCAGTCAATTAAAAATGGAGTTTGGTGAAACAGCGTTTGACAGCTGGTTGAAACCTTTAAGTGTCAGTTCTTTTGATAATGGGGTTATGAGTATATGCGCCCCGACAGCTTTTATGAAAAACTGGGTTATAGCCCATTATTCGGAACGTATTCACCGTATTTGGGAAAGAAAAAATCCGGAAATAAAAGAAGTTCAGTTTGTAGTGCAAAATTTGTCTGCTGGTCAAACAGCGGGAAATTTGCACGGTGATAATTCGTTAATCAAAAAAATTAAATTATCGCCTACTCCGCAAGGTATTTACGGATTAAATACGGTTGCCAACAATTATGCGGATTGCGATTCTTATTCGTCAAAGCTCAATCCGGCTTTCACGTTTGAAAATTTCGTGGTCGGAAAAACCAACGAGTTTGCCTATGCCGCTGCTCGTAAAGTTGCCGAATCCAAAAACGTTTCCTTTAACCCGTTGTTTTTATATTCGGGCGTAGGACTCGGTAAAACCCACCTTATGCACGCTATTGCTCAATATATTAAAAACAGTGATCCGAAACGTACGGTGGTTTATATTTCGGCAGAACAATTTCTGTATAAATTTGTAAATGCATTGCGCTATAAGGATACTGATGCATTCAAAGAGCAATTTCGTTCGGTTGACGTTTTGATGATTGATGATGTACAATTTTTGGCCAACAAGACTAAAACACAAGACGAATTTTTCTATACCTTTACTTCACTCATTGAAAGCGGAAAGCAGATTATTTTATCGGCCGACAAGTCCCCTACCGATTTGGATGGCATAGAGAATCGCTTAAA
Organism: uncultured Rhodospirillaceae bacterium; assembly: GCA_900313185.1. GTDB lineage: Bacteria > Pseudomonadota > Alphaproteobacteria > RF32 > CAG-239 > RUG410. The sequence continues at coordinate 7,458 of OMQI01000099.1, read as the reverse complement.
ATCTCGTTTGAACAGCGGTCTTGTGGCAGATATTATGCCGACGGATTTTGATTTAAGACTCGGTATTTTGCATAAAAAAGCTGAGCAAATGGGGATTATTTTGCCGGAAAATGTGGCTGAATTTTTGGCTCAGAAAATATCGTCAAGCATTCGTGAATTGGAAGGCTCCTTGAAAAGAATCGCCGCTCATTCGTTGTTATTATCCTCCGGCAATGAAATTACTTTGGATATGACACAAGACATATTAAAAGATATGTTGCGCTCGATTGATCGCAAAACGACCATAGATGAGATTCAAAAGAAAGTTGCCGAATATTTCAATATTTCGGTTAAAGAAATGCAATCCTCTCGTCGTGCTCGCAATGTTGCCAGACCCCGTCAAATCGCAATGTATCTGGCCAAACAACTGACTTCACGTTCACTGCCGGAAATCGGTCGCAAGTTTGATCGTGACCATACTACGGTTATGCACGCAGTCAGAAAAGTAGAAGAATTAATTGTAGAAGACACATCAATGGCCGAAAGCATTGATGATTTGCGTCACGCTTTGGAATGTTAAAAAAGCTGTTGAAGACTCGCTCTTTTAACTTCTTATTATAACTTAAATTTGCTATTTTAACAGTAGTTGATAACAATAAAATTGGTAGAAAAATATGAGATTTGCAATAGAAAAAGCCGTATTACTTAAAACGTTGGGACACGTTCAGAATATAGTGGAAAGACGAAACACGGTTCCGGTATTATCCAATGTTCGCATTGAGGCTGACAATAACGGCATCAGCTTTAAAGCAACCGATATGGATACCGAAATTACCGAAGTTGTTGACGCTAAAATTTTGGAAAACGGTGCCATTACCGCTCCGGCTCATATGATGTATGACATCGTACGTAAGTTGTCGGACGGTGCGGAAATCGAATTGATTTATCCGGATGAAAAAGAACAATTATCAATTGTTTCCGGACGTTCCAAATTTTCTTTACCTACTATCGGTGTAGAAGATTTTCCGGCTATTTCCGCAGACAGCTTACCGACTAATTTTGCCATTAAGCGTGATGAATTAAAAGACATTATTGACCGCACGCAATTTGCGGCTTCAACCGAAGAAACAAGATACTATCTGAACGGTTTGTACATTCATCCGAAAGATGAAGGTGAAACCAAAGTTTTGCGCATTGTAGCCACCGATGGACACAGACTCGCATGTGTCGAAAGCCCGTTGCCGACAGGTGCGGAAAATATGCAAGGAGTTATTTTACCACGCAAAACGGTTGGTGAAATCAGAAAATTGTTAGATGATTCTTCTGCCGAATCGGTACAAATTGCACTTTCTGACAGTAAGGTTCGCTTTACTTTGGACGATATTGCGCTGGCTTCCAAATTGATTGACGGTACTTATCCTGATTATGAAAGAGTGATTCCTACTGCCAATAATAAGATATTGGAAATGAGTGTAAAAACGTTGGCTACTGCGGTTGACCGTGTTTCGGTTGTGGCCGAAAAAACTCGTGCCATCAAGATGATTGCCAATAAAAATCACGTTATAGTTACCACTTCAAGTCCGGATTTAGGTAGCGCTATTGAAGAGATTGAAGCCAGTTATGATAACGAATCGCTGGAGATAGGCTATAACTTTAGATATTTATTGGATATTCTGGCTGAAATTAAGGGTGACACTGTTCGTTTCAGTTTCAGTGACAGCTCTTCTCCGTCGCTCATTCACGATACTTCAGATGCCAGTGCTATCTATGTTCTGATGCCGATGAGAATTTAGCGTGACCACGTTACACGAAAAATTATATGAAATTGCAAAATTAAAGTCAGGTGTTAAGCGCCTGACTTTAACTGATTACAGAAATTATAAAAGCCTACGCCTAAATACGGAAATTGCTCCGATTATCATAACCGGTGAAAATGGCAGCGGAAAAACCAACATATTGGAAGCAGTTTCTTTTTTAACGCCGGGACGTGGGCTCAGAAGTTCTAAATTATCGGATATAAAACGGATTCGCTCAACCGAAGAAATCGATGATTTTAATACAGAAAATGCTTGGAGCGTTGCCGCAGATATTTTAAAAAACGGCGAAGAAATCAGCATCGGCACCGCAGTACAACATGCTATACGAGAAAGCGATGATGAGGATATTCATAAATTTGATCGTCGTATAGTTAAAATAAATCAGCAAAAAATAACCCAGCAAAGCGAACTCGGAAAATATATTTCGGCGATTTGGGTAACACCGCAGATGGACAGGCTGTTTTCCGGCGGTCCCCAACCACGCCGCAGTTTTTTAGACCGTCTGGTTTATGCTTTTGACCTGGAACACGCTAAAAGAACCGCCAATTTTGAACATTTATATCGCCAATGGTTCCAATTGTTAAAAAGCGGAAATCGTGATATCCGTTGGTTACAGTCGATTGAAAGCGATATGGCATCTTTGGGGGTGGCGATAGCTGCCGCCAGACGTGAGCAAATTGCCCGCCTTAATACTTTTATCGAAACCGACCCCGATGATATTTTTCCCGATGTGCGCATAGAATTAGACGGCACTATCGAAAAAATGCTTGATACCGCACCGGCGATAAAAGCCGAAGATTTCTATGCAGAGAATTTGGCAAAACAACGCAATAATGTTTTATATAACGATTCGGTTGACGGGGTTAATCGCACCGATTTCAAAGTATTCTTGAAAAAGAAAAATATGCCGGCCGAATTATGTTCAACCGGAGAACAAAAAGCACTTTTAATCAGTATTATCTTGGCGCAAACCAAATGCCAGATACTCAATAAAGGCTTTACACCGGTTTTGCTTTTAGATGAAGTAACCACCCATTTGGATGATAAAAAACGAGATGCATTGTTACAAAAAATATCTGACTTGCAATTGCAAGCTTGGATTACGTCAACTGAAGAAAAAAATTTTTCGCAACTGAAAGACAAAGCACAATATTTCCGGATAGAGGACGGAAAATTATTTTAAACTTGCCAAAAAATATAAAATAGTCTAAACTGAGCGCAAATGTATAACAATTAATATCACAATTATGGAAAAAATTGATATTCTTCTGATGATTGCGGTTGTTGAATGTGCGGAACTTAACGGCTTTAAAACCGAAGAACTCTTTGAATTTTGGATAAATCTGACCAATTGTATGGCAGACGAAGACTTCTTCGATGAATTCGAAGACAAGGAACAATGCAGTATTAAAAATTGCGTTACTCTTCTGGAAAAGGAATTTAAGCGCCGTGGGTTTAAGCCTATCAACCTGTTCCAAATGGTGCAAGACAACCCCAACGATGTGGCAAGAATTTTAAGACATTCCAATCTGGAGCAACTTATGGCAATGGAAGCAAATTTAAAGATTTTCGAGCCGACAGATTTGGTTAAAAGTCTCTTGCGATTAGTTAGAGAACGGATGATGCAAATTATCCCGATGGCTTAAAAGAGGAACCAGAAGTTCCTCTTTTTGTTTTATCTGATAAATCTTCTTAATAATTGACGCTTTTATATTTGTTTGCTATTATGCCCTCAATATTGGGAGGTAAAAAAATGAAAATTAATGAATCCGGTCGTTCGATGATTGAAATGTTAGGCGTGTTAGCTATTATCGGTGTACTGTCCATCGGTGGTATTTCCGGCTATTCGAAAGCAATGAGCAAACACCGTGTAAACAAAAGTATTGATCAGATTACGCAAATTGTATCAAGCGTAAGAGCTCTTTTTTATGGTCATAAAAACTATGCAGCGTTAAATGCGGATTTGATTAATAAGGCCCACCTGTTTCCGGAGGAAATCGGCAATGGAAGCGGTACCAATCCGTTTGGAGGAAATGTATCCCTAACAGTTGGTAAAAAGAATAATTCCGATACTAATGGAAATAAAGCTTTTACTATTACATATGGATCCGTTCCTGAAGAATCTTGCATCGATTTGGTAACTCAAGATTGGGGTAAAGGAGCTCGTTCCGGCTTTGTAAGTATAAAAGTAGGCAGCAAAACATTCACTTCTTCTCCGGTATCAATCGCTGACGCCACTAGTAATGCTGCTTGTAACGGGCAAAATAACAGCATTGAGTGGACTTTTTATTAGATTGTATTAGGCAAACAAAAAACGGGAAATATCAATTTCCCGTTTTTTTTACAATATATCTACATTATCTGAATTTCAGGGTAAGAGAATTTTCATCACCGCTACAAGATGCAGCAGCCTTAGCTATTACATCAGTGGCAGAAGACGTTGATTCTCCGGAAATATCCATAAAACCTGTACTTGATGCAGAACCCCAGTTAGTTGTCAGCAAAGTCATACACATTTCTTCGGTCAAATTACTTGCCGTCAAAGTAAACAATGCCGGATATGCTGCACTTGCCACCGAATAACTTACGTCTGCACTTCCGGTAAAGCTTGAACAATTACAGGCATCATTGTCCTCAGAATTGCTGTCAAGCTCACACTCTAATGTATCAGGATAGGCTTTGCCCTTGCATATATATTTCATAAAAGTTCCGTCACTCGATGAATAATCACGAGCAACCGTTCTTACCTTTGCCGCAAGACTGCTGATTTCATCAACTACGTTATTGGTTTGGTTGCTGCTGTTTACTTTACTCACCAAACTGAAACCACCGACCGTTAAAACACCGACGATTGCCAACACTCCGAGCATTTCGAGCATAGAACGTCCTGTTTGTAAATCTTTCATCGTTATTTCTCCTTATTAATTAGTGCAAGCCTTATATTTCAATTTCACAGTAGAGTTATCCGAACAAGAACTTGAAGCGACACTCAGCTCCATCTGTTCATCCGAGGACGGAGAACAAGCTCCGGCACCGACACACACTCCCAGAAATCCGTTTGTTCCGGTTTTACCCCAATCGTTTCCGGCCAGTTGGATGCAAGCGTCTGTCGTCAAACCGGCAATACTTATTTCAAATGTGCTAATATCACCTGTAATTGTTATTTCACTTTCCATCGGACCGATAAATTTTCCGCTTTCATACTCCAATTCATCGGAATAAGCTTCTGATTTATACAAAAACATCGTATAGGAACCATAAGCATCATCATATTCACAAGCCATTTTTTTGGCAGTCATCGCAACTTTTGACACTTCGGAAACCAGTTGACCTAATTCGTGCATCTGTCTGGATCGACCTATTATATTCAATCCGCCTACAGTCATAACGCCTATGATACTCAATACGCCCAACATTTCCAACATAGAACGTCCGTTTTCATTAACAAACATACCGCTTTACTCCTTTACCATTCGAAGAAAAACAGCCCCCGAAGGGGCTATTTTTTACTTTCTTTCCTTCACTTCCATTACCTCTGGAGCTTGTTGAATAATTTCAATTTGCTCGGTAACAGGTTTGTACACTGTCTGCTGCCACGGACTTTCTTCAACATATTCGTGACCGCATATACTGATTCCCAAACTGCGAAGGGCTATTTCGGTCGGAACATAAACGTCCAATCCGTCATCGGTTTTGATTCCGGAATGAGCCATACCGCCAACCGTACAAGTCTTATGGAACAAAGCTCCGCCGACGGTTACGTTTTGAATAAAGGTGTTAGCTAAAATCTCAGCACCCTTTTCTTTGGTATAGCGATAACCTTCAATACGAGCGCTGTTTTCCAGATAATCCTGACCTTCTTTGAAGTTAGGAACATCTAATACACCCATTGTTAAGAAACCATCAGTTCCTACTTCCGGCAAGCTTAAATTCAAAGCCAACGGAGTATATTCTGTCGGTTGATCTAACATTAACAATGCTGTATTCTTGCTCGGGTTAACTCTCACAGCACGTGCATTCATTACTGCTCCACGAATGGTTTTAACCGTGTAATTATTATTGTTGCTGTCTATCAAATCACCTGATGTCAAAATAAACTGGTCGGAAATCAACAATCCTGCACCTTTACGACCGTTCGAACCATCGATTTCAACAACCGAAGAACGCATACGATACATTGTTTCCGGAGTTAATGCTTTGCACGGATCCGTAGCAACAATACATAAATTCTCCAGCGACTTAACATCGCCGGTATCAATCCAAGTATCATCAACAACATGGCAAGCACCATTTTCTATGATTTGACCGTTTTCATCAACACAAGATTCAATAGCAGCCGGAGTTTCTGTCACGCAACTACCATTTTCACAAGTAGGTGCACAATCGCAACATTGGTTAAGCATAGCTCCCGGACGACCGATTTCACAACTCTTTACGCATTCATATTGCTTACGATAACCGCATTTAAGCGGATTAATTGCTCTTTCTTCTTCAATAAGAGCATAGCGTTCTGCAGCCATTTCCTGCATAGTTTTTCTTTGCATCAATTGCTCTTCAAAACCGGTTAAACCACGTAAGTTGCTGCTGGCATCAGAAAATGCTCTTTCAATCAACTTAACTTCGCCGTTTTTCTCGCCGTAATAAAGTTCTCCGTAACCGGTGCTTTCACCCTTCCAGTAAACTTTATTTTTGGTCAAATCCATCAAACGCCATACAACCGTAATTTCCGAAGTTCCGGTTCTGGTTTCTTTTTTCTCGGCCTTATTCCAATCATATTCATCACACACATTCATGAAGTAATCGGTGATTTCTGCCGTCAAAACATATTCCGGAGTCTCGGCCGGAACACTCTGTAAACATAAATCTTTAGGCATAGGTAATACTTTGTAGCAATCATCAACTGCTTCTTCGAATACGGTTTGGAAATTAATATTCTTTTCCATTATACGACCGCTGTTAAGCGAAGCTTCTTTGTTGAAACGACGACAACCGAAAATACGGAAACGATAATTACCGAGTTTCGAAGAATACGGACTGTCTGTTCCATTACTTTTAATACGGAAGTCTATATGATCCAACGCAATGGTTCCCATTTGGCAACAATTTTTCTGAACTGCCTCATAAATAACCGGCGTATACGGAACATAATCACGCAAAGATACCATTTCAGCCTGACGATTTTCACACTGATAGCAAGGCCCCGGTACCATGGCGTTTTCTTTAGAGCAACCGTGGCAAGGCTTTCCACCGAAAAGACTACCGTCCTTATCTTTGGCACAACTGGAGCAAGAACCTCCTGGAAACAGACTGCCGTCCTTATTTTTCGGCGGAACTCCGTCATCTTCCTGCGGCTCGGCAACAATCGGTTGCTCACCGTATGCGATAGCCGTAGCCGGCATAACCATTTCTTCCTCATAAACTACTTGCGGAGCCTGAGCAACTGATTGTTCGGCAACAACCGGTTGTGACGGATATCCGTAATCGTAGTATTCATTATCGGCCACAGCAATACCGGCAGCAAGCGAACTTACCGCCAACGTTGCAGTCAGCACATATAACATATTTTTGTTCTTACTCATTTATTTTCTCCTATACCTGTTTCGACGGCATAACATATCTGTATGACAACGCCTCTGCTACGTGTACTTTAGACACATTTTTT
>OMQI01000102.1 GCA_900313185.1 uncultured Rhodospirillaceae bacterium | reverse complement strand
TGGCTGGGGCGGCTGGATTCGAACCAACGAATGTCGGCACCAAAAGCCGATGCCTTACCACTTGGCGACGCCCCAATATTTTCTTCCTCGTTTTGCTTAATAAAACAAAGAATGTGGTAGGTTGTTTCATCAACAAGCAAGTTTATATGCTAAAAAAAAATATATTGCAAGCATTTTTTTCGTCTTTATTGCATTTTTTTGATTTTTTATTCAATTAGGGAATATTTACCTTGTATAGCCGGCTTTCTCACCGGCAAATAAATAATGATTGCATTTTATTTGTGTTGTTATATAATTGCTTCATAAAAATATAAAAGTGAGTTATTATGGCAAAAAAACTTCAAGTAGCTTTATGCTACGATTTTGACGGTACACTTGCAGCCGGAAATATGCAAGAATACGGATTTATGGACCGTTTGAGTGTCACTCCCGATGCCTTTTGGGCTAAGTCTGCCACTTTGGTGAAACAGCATTCTGCCGACAAGATTTTGTGTTATATGAAATGTATGTTGGAGGAGGCAAAAGCTCGCAAAATTCCTTTCCGTCGTGAAGATTTTGTGGAGTGTGGTAAAGATGTGGCCTTGTTCAAAGGAGTTATCGAGTGGTTTGACCGTATCAATGCTTATGCACAAAGCAAAGGAGTAGAGGTTTCGCATTTCTTGATTTCTTCGGGATTGAAAGAAATTGTTGAGGGAACACCGATTGCGGACAAGTTCAAAAAACTCTACGCCTCAACCTTTATGTATAACGAATACGGTGAAGCGGAGTGGCCGGCCAGAGCTATTGATTATACCGGAAAAACCCAGTACATCTTCCGCATCAATAAGGGATGTTTGGACGAGTGCGATACGGTTTCGGTTAATCGTAAAATGAGCCAAGACGAGCGTCCGGTGCCGCTTAGTCATATGATATACTTCGGTGACGGTGATACCGATGTGCCTTGTATGTCTATGATTAAAGGTGGCGGTGGTTACAGTGTGGCAGTATATCAGCCGCATAAACACGGAGCACGTGAGGCTGCAGAACAATATTTGCATGACGAACGTGTCGATATTGTAGCTCCTGCCGATTATTCGGAGGGTAAAAAAATTGACCGTTTCGTTAAGCAGGTGATTGATACCTTGGCAGCCGAAAACAAACTTCGCTCATTTGAGTAAACAATAAAAACTCCTCTTATCTGACCGATAAGAGGAGTTTTTCTGTTTAAATATTTATTGACAAAAAATGAAAAAAAGCTATAATAGCGGCATATTCTTAATGAGGGAGAAAAGCCATGTCTTATAAGCCGACCGTATACGAACAGATTGTTACCGATTTTTTGGATGGTAAAGAGCTTGATTATAATGACTATAAAGAAGAGCTGACAGCCAGAGGTTGGGCAGAAAAACGTTATTTTGATGCATACATTGAGGATATGAAATATATCAAAGGCGTTATGGATAAAATTGATAACGGTGAAATGAATCTTCGTCAGGCAGCTGATGTGGTAAAAAATAATCATCCGACCGAAAAGAAAGACGTTCTGTATTTTTCGCTTACCGATGATGAAAAAAAATTGGTTTTAGACGCCGAAGATAAAGGCTCTTTTAAATATGAGTTGGAGCGTGGCGAAACCGTTAAATATGACGGATACAATCGTGAAGTCAGAGTGGCTCCTGCCAATCATTTACCGCACGATACCAGCGCATTCGTGATTTTTTCCGGACACCCGGGTTCGGCAGAGCCGGCTATTGAAGCGTGGTTTAAAGATTTGAAACGCACCGGAAAGCCTAAAAAACTTGTCTTTTTGGGGCTGTATGATAATCAGGGAAATACCGATTTCAGCAACAAACATTTGAAATATAATACAGGCAGCGAAGTTGAAATGTATGTTCGCTATTGTCGTGACGCCGGTATTCCGGAAAAGGTTATTAACGAGTGTCTGGTGACTCCGAAAGATACTTCAACCGAAGAAAATACTGCTCTTTTAGCGGAAATTCGCAATAAGTATTTTGATAAAGATAAAGATGTTAATTTTGTAATGTTCGGATATCCGGCATATCAAAAACGCATTGCTT
>OMQI01000103.1 GCA_900313185.1 uncultured Rhodospirillaceae bacterium | reverse complement strand
TAATTGCTTCCGGTTATGAAGTAGCTAAAGATGTTGATAAAGACCGGATGATTATCAGATCTCAACCTCGTAAAACCAAGCAAAATGTTTATTATCGTATTATGTTGTATGATAATAAAGATGTTTTAGGCAAATTACGTGATGCTAAAACTCCTAAAGTGAGTAAACCTTTATTTGAAAATGAGCAACAGGAAGGTTTGGTAGAAGAAATTTGGAATTTGGCGGACAAAGAAGAAGGAAAACCTGCAGCAAGAATTATTAAAACACTTAATGCCGATATATTACCTCCTGAGGTCGATGCGTTTCTGCCTATTAAAACCACTCGTCAGGTGATGGCTGAAAAAATAATTTATTTGCTCTCATACAAAGGTATTGCGGCAAGGATTATTCGTGGAGTAAAACTCAATGAAAAGAAGAAGTCATCACCTGCGGATTTAATGCTTGAGGTTTATGAAGGCGGTAAATGGATAGTCTATAATATCAAAACCGGTGAAGTCGGAATACCTAAGGATTTTGTGCTGTTTCAACGTGGCGGAGTTTCGCTTTTAGACGTCAGCGGCGGAGTTGATTCACAAGTTAAGTTTTCGGTTTTGAAATCAGCAATATCCTCGTTTAAAATGGCCGGACGCCGTGCTAAATACGAAAATAGCAAAATGTTTGATTTTACCATTTATAACTTACCAATGTTGGAACAAAATACCTTGAAATGGTTGATGATTTTTCCGTTGGGAATTTTGCTCGTAGTTATTATGCGTAACGTTATCGGTATTTCCACAATGGGAACATTCACTCCGATGCTGGTTTCAATGTCACTTATTAAAACCGGTTTTATTCCGGGATTGGTATGCTATGGTTTGATAATAACGCTGGGACTTATTATCAGAGCAACATTAACCAGACTTAATTTGTTGTTGGTTCCGAGAATTTCCGCAGTGGTTATTTTTGTGATTTTGATTATGCAGGTGTTGACGGTTTTAGGCTACCAGTATGATTTCAAAATTGCCGCTTCGGCTGTATTTTTCCCGATTATTATTACGGCGTGGATTATTGAACGAGCTTCGATTACTTGGGAGGAAGACGGTGCCAGAAATGCTACAAAGCAAATCATAAATACTTCGCTGGTGGCAATATTTACATATTTTGTACTCAGCAACGAATATATTCGTTATATTATGTTTGCCTTTAACGAATGGAATTTGGTTATTCTTTTCATTGTAATGTTATTGGGAACATATACCGGATACCGAATTGTCGAATTGAAACGTTTTGCACCGCTGATTAAGGATAAATAAAATGTGGGAATATTTTAAAATATTTTCTAGTCCGAAAAAATTTCGCCAAGCCGGTGTTTTGGGGATGAATGCACGTAATTATTACGTTATATCCCGCAATAACAAGCGTTCTTCGTATCCGTTGGTAGATGATAAAGTACAAACAAAAAAATTGGCAAACGGTATTGATATAAATACTCCGCATATGATAGGAGTTATTGAACATCAGTATGAGGTTAAAGATTTAACCAAAATTGTCGAAGGTCAGACAGAATTTGTAATTAAGCCGGCGCACGGCAGTCAAGGCAAGGGTGTACTGGTAATTAAAAGTTATAAAGACGGAGTATTTACCACCACATCGGGCAAAAAATTGGGTTTTCACGAGGTTTATCAACATATATCCAATATTTTGAGCGGACTGTACAGCCTTGGCGGTCAGTATGATGTTGCTCTTATTGAAGAATTGGTGCATTTCAGCGATGCATTTGAAAAGTTCAGCTATCAGGGTATTCCTGATGTAAGGTTGATTATTTACAAAGGGTATCCGGTGATGTCAATGATGCGTTTGGCCACCAAAGAATCAGACGGCAGGGCCAATTTACACCAAGGAGCCGTGGGCGTGGGATTGAATATCAGTACCGGAAAAGCTTTGCGTGCGGTATTGCATAATTTACCGGTAGCAATTCACCCCGACACCAATGTAGATTTAATGACATTACAGGTTCCGATGTGGAAAGAACATTTAATGATAGGTGCTCAGGCCTATGAAATGACCGGTTTGGGATATTTGGGCGCAGATATTGTGTTGGATAAATTTCGTGGTCCGATGATGTTGGAATTGAATGCTCGACCGGGGTTGGCTATTCAAATAGCAAACGGCAGAGGTTTAAAGGAAGTCATTAAAAACGTGGATAAATATTATCCGAAAAATTTAAGTGCGGAAGAACGTGTGGATTTTGTCTTGAATAACGCAAAATAACTTCCTAAATATAAAACAGATAAACGAAAGGAAGTTAAAAATGACTGATTTATTGGGTAAAACAAATACAAAAACTATTTCCAAACCGAATACCAAAAATTTGGAAAATAAGGAAACCAAAAAACTTGGTATGAGTGATGCTCGTGCCAAGAAAATAAAGCATTCATATAAAGTAAAAGATGCCGAAAACTCTCTGCTTTTGCGCACCAAGTATGGTGATGTAGTAATTGAAATGATGCCGGATGTAGCTCCGAATCACGTAGCTCGTATCAAAGAATTGGTGCGTGAGGGCTTTTATAACGGATTGAAATTTCATCGTGTAATCGACGGATTTATGGCACAAGCCGGATGTCCACGTGGTGACGGTACCGGCGGTAGCGGTAAAAAATTGAAGGCTGAGTTTAACAGAGTTCCGCATAAACGTGGTATTGTTTCAATGGCACGTTCAATGATGCCGGATTCTGCCGACAGCCAATTTTTCATTTGTTACGGAGATTGCCCGTGGCTCGACGGCCAATATACCGTTTGGGGTGAAGTTACCTCCGGTATGGAGTTTGTAGATATGCTTAAAAAAGGTGGCGAGCCGAACGGAATGGTTGAAGAACCTGATGTTATTGTATCCATATCGGTTATTTCGGATATTTAAAGGTTTATGCGCAACATAATATTGCCTATGCAAGAAACATTAAAAAAATGTTGAAAAAAAATAATGATTGGCGTAGATAATATGTATGTAGTTAACTTTTAAAAATGGGATTTTTAGTGTCTGAAAAATATTTTATTAAAACATTCGGTTGCCAAATGAATGTATATGATTCATTGCGTATTGCCGATATGCTTAAAAATGAAGGTTATGAGGAAACCGTCAAACAAAACGAAGCCGATATAGTATTGTTTAATACTTGCCACATCAGAGAAAAAGCTGCGGAAAAGTTATTCTCTGATTTAGGGCGTGCCCACCTTATTCAGTTAGAACGTGAAGAAAGCGGTAAAAAAACCATTATAGGCGTGGTTGGATGTGTCGTGCAAGCTGAGGACGAACAGATAGTGAAACGTGCACCGTTTGTTGATTTTGCGGTGGGACCGTTAATGTATCATACAATTCCAGACATTCTGAAAAGAGTTAAAGCGAATAAAGAACATCAATGCGAAATTAAGACCGATTTTCCAGCAATCAGCAAGTTCGATTATTTACCGGAAAACACTGCCAAAGGCGGATGCTCGTTCTTGGCAATACAAGAAGGTTGCAATAACTTTTGTACCTATTGCGTGGTTCCTTATACCAGAGGTGCAGAATATTCCCGTCCGATTGAAGATGTTTTGGAAGAAGCCCGCCGTTTGGTTAGAACCGGTACTCTTGAAATAAATTTGCTCGGTCAAAATGTGAATTCGTATCACGGTGAAGATGAAAACGGGCAAGAACGTGATTTGGCCTATTTGTTGCATAAGATAGCAGAAATTGACGGTTTGAAACGTATTCGCTATACTACTTCTTATCCTGCAGATATGAGTGATGATTTAATAGCTTGTCATAAAGATATTGATATTTTAATGCCGTATTTGCATTTGCCGGTGCAATCAGGCTCCGATAAGATATTGAAAGCGATGAACAGACGTCACAATTCCACGGATTATTTGCGGGTAGTGGAAAAATTAAAAATTGCCAATCCGCAAATAGGTATGTCATCTGATTTTATTGTCGGATTTCCGGGGGAAACCGATGAAGATTTTCAGAAAACTTTGGATATTGTAAATAAAGTACAATATATTCAAGCGTTTTCGTTTAAATACAGTCGTCGTCCGGGGACACCGGCGGCAGTGATGGATAATCAGGTGGAAGAAAAAGTCAAAAAAGAACGTTTGGAAATCTTGCAAACACTTCTATTTGATTATCAAACAAAGTTTAATCAAAATTGTATCGGGAAAACAATGCCGGTATTGTTGGAACAAAAAGGCCGTCATAAAGGTCAGCTTATCGGCAGAACTCCGTATATGCAGAACTTGCACGTTGAAACAAAAAGTGATAATATAAATAAAATTATTAATGTGGAGGTTAAAGAGGCCACCACCAATTCTTTAAGCGGAAAGGAGATTTCTAATGGCTGAAGTATGTTTTGAATTGTTTAATAATCAATTGGTGCAACAATTGGTCGGGGAAGCCGATGCAAATTTGCGCCTGATTGAAAAAATGCTAAATGTTGAAATTCTGAGTTTCGGAAATCAAATTACGGTTAAAGGTTCTCAAAGTGATGTGGAAAATGCCAGAACGGCTATTGAAATCCTTTATAACAAAGCAAGTAAAGGTATTGATGTGGGAGAACAGGAAGTTAAGGCGGCAGTGCGTATGAGTGGCGATGTTAAAAATGACGACGACAAGCAAAATATTGCCGATATTGTATTGAAAACCAAAAAGAGATACATTTATCCTCGCTCGGCAACTCAAGCCAAATATATTCAGGAAATGATGAAAAATGAGCTGGTATTCGGTCTTGGTCCGGCGGGTACCGGAAAAACCTATTTAGCGGTGGCATTGGCGGTCTCAATGATGTTGGAAGGCTCTATTGATAAAATTATTTTATCACGTCCTGCTGTAGAAGCCGGCGAGAATTTGGGCTTCTTACCGGGTGATTTGAAAGAGAAAGTCGATCCGTATCTGCGTCCTTTGTATGATGCGTTATATGAAATGTTGCCGGCCGAACAGGTTGATAAAAAGTTGGCCTTGGGTGAGATTGAAATTGCCCCGCTTGCTTTTATGCGTGGGCGCACGCTTTCAAACTCTTTTGTGATTTTAGATGAGGCGCAAAATACCACACCAATGCAAATGAAAATGTTTTTAACCCGTTTGGGTGAAAATTCACGAATGGTGGTAAACGGTGACTTAAGTCAGGTGGATTTGCCGCACGGAGTAATTTCCGGTTTACGTGATGCACTTCATACATTGCGTGATGTTGATAATATTTCTTCGGTTACTTTTACCTCGGCAGATGTTGTTCGTCACGGTTTGGTAGCTAAAATAGTACAGGCGTATGAAGAAAAAGACAGAAAGTTTCCTAACGAATACGAAAAGTAATAATGTTACAAATCGAGTTGAACATAAGCATTGAAGAACCACGGTGGAAAAAGGCGATACCGGATGTTTTCGAGGTTGTTCAAAAGGTAAAAAACGCAACTTTTGAATATGTGGCGGATAATGAGGATATTGATATATTGTCATCAGCAAAGCCGTTATTGATTAATCTTTGTTTGAGTGATGACAAACACGTGCATCAGTTAAATCGTGACTTCAGAAACAAAGATAAACCGACAAATGTGTTGACTTTTGCAAATATGGATTTTGCTGATTTTGACGCAAACGGTGGAGTGTTTGATGAAATAGACTTAGGCAATATTATTATTGCTTATGAAACAATGCTTAAAGAAGCGGAAACGGAAAATATAACTTTGTATGCTCATTTTTGCCATTTATTGACGCACGGATTTTTGCATATTTTGGGTTTTGACCATATTGAAGATGAAGAAGCAAAATATATGGAAAGTTTTGAAAAAAACATTTTGCAAAATTTAGGAATTGAAAATCCTTATCAGGATGAGGACTAGATGAAAAAAACTTCGTTAAAAATCAATGTGCGAAATATTTTGGCGTTTACGGCGAAATATCATAAGTTTTCGGCATTGCTCTGCGGTATGTTGCTGGCAATGGCCTTGCCTCCTTTTTATCAATTGTGGGCGGCTTTTGCATCATTTTCATTTGGAGTTTATATCTGTTCTAAAAAAAGTAAATTATGGAACTTGGCAGCAATCGGTTATTGGTTCGGGTTCGGTTATTTTGCTCTTGGATTCTATTGGATAGGCAACGCCTTACTGGTTGATATTGAACGTACAGGTTGGCTCTATCCCATAACATTGGTGTTGAACGGTGCTGTTTTCGGGATATTTGCCATTTTCCCGTTTATGCTGACTAAGTTTTCCAAATTAATATTTTTGAAAGTTTTGTTATTGGCATCTGGTTGGTGTTTAAGCGAATGGTTTAGAGGCTTCTTTTTAACCGGTTTTCCGTGGAATCCGATAAGCTCGGTTTTGGCTTTCAGCCCTAATTTATTACAAACGTTAGCTTGGTGGGGTACATACGGTTTATCGTTGATTGCCGTAATTATTTTTGCGTGGCCGGCACTATGGTTGAATAAACCTAATTACAAAACTTTTGTATTTTCACTGTTGGCTCCGATTGCTTTAGCGGTGATGTGGGAATATGGGGCATTTATTATATCACATCGTCCGAAAATAAACCATGGCAAAGCAATTATGGTGCGTTTAGTACAGCCGAGCATACCGCAATCCTTAAAGTGGGATAAGGAATCATTAGAGCAAAATATCAAAGAGTATGTTGAGTTAAGTCATGGCTTAGACAGCAATCATATAGATTTTACCCTATGGGGAGAAACGGCAGTTCCTTATGATTTAACTTATGATGTGGAACAAGTTCGTAAAATTCGCCAGTCTGCTCCGAGATACGGATATTTAATCAGCGGATTTGTACGCTACGAGCCGGATGGTAGCAGATATAAGCCATTTAATTCGTTTGGAGTGATGAATCGCAAAGGAACAGTGGTTGCGGTGTATGATAAAAGCCATCTGGTTCCTTTTGGCGAATATATACCATTACGCCAATATCTGCCGGAATGGATAAAGCCGGTGACTAACACTATTTCTGAATTCGGACGTGGTATAAAATTTGAAACGATTAAGGTGGATGGCTATCCGGAATTTGCTCCGCTTATTTGTTACGAAATTATATTCTCAGATGAGGTAGTGCGTAAAGATAATAAACCGAAATGGGCGATAGTTCTCACCAATGACGGTTGGTATGGTATCAGCTCCGGCCCGTATCAACATTTGGTTGCGGCGCAAATGCGGGCTGTAGAAGAGGGTATTTCCATAGTCAGAAGTGCCAATAGCGGTATCAGTGCGGTTATTAACCCGTATGGTGAGGTTACAGCTCAAATCCCTCTCGGTGAACGTGGTTTTATTGATACCATGGTGAAGCCAGATGAGGCTCGAAAAACCATATTCGGAATATGCGGAAATTATATTCCGTTGACGATGAGTTGCTTGATATTGCTGGTTGCGTTTGTTCTATCCAGAATAAAATTTAAACACCGAGTTGCTTAAATCTTGCCACAAAATCTTCCGGAATACGGGTAGGTCTGTGAGTTTCTATATTCATATAAATAACTTTAACATCCAATGAGCTTAACAATTCTTCATCACGGCGGATTTCCTGATGCACAACCGCATAGGCAGCTCCCAGTTCGCTGATTTGACAGCTTATAGTCAACTCATCATCCAAAACTGCCGAAGCCATATAATCAATATTGCAAGAACGAACCACAAAACCGCAATGACTTTCTTGTAAATGTTGTTGCTGATTAATATCTAAATTGCGCAAAAATTCCGTTCTTGCTCTTTCCGAAAATTTGAGATAATTGGCATAATAAACAATTCCGCCGGCATCGGTATCTTCATAATATACTCGCACCGGATAAAAGAAAATTCCATTTTTAATAGTGCCTCTTGCCGGCTTTGTATTATCAGTCATTTAAATCTCCGTCTAACAAATCATATTGTTTGCTTGTTTTTTTAGGCAGCTTAATTCCTAAATATTTGTAACCGAGTTGTGATATAATACGCCCACGTGGTGTACGCTGTAAAAATCCCAATTTCAACAAAAACGGTTCTACAACCTCTTCAATGGTATCACGCTCTTCGGATAGTGCAGCAGCCAAAGTGTCGGCGCCTACCGGACCCCCACCATAATTGTTAATAATGCAATTTAAGTATCTTCTATCAAAATTATCTAAGCCAAAATCATCAACGTCCAAGCGTTTTAATGCCATATCTGATATTTTTGAATCGATGATTTTTTTATCGGAAACCGCACCGAAATCACGTACACGGCGTAGCAATCTGCCGGCAATTCGAGGAGTTCCTCTTGAACGTTTGGCAATTTCCAATGCGCCGTCTTGAGAAATTTCTATATTAAGCAGTTTTGCACCCCGCAACACGATTTTTTGCAAGTCTTCGTGCGAATAAAAGTCAAGTCTGAGCGGTATTCCGAAACGCTCACGCAACGGTGTGGAAAGTAATCCCGAGCGGGTTGTAGCACCAACCAATGTAAACGGTTGCAGATCAATACGTACAGAGCGAGCCGATGGTCCCTCGCCGATAATAATGTCAAGTTGAAAATCTTCCATTGCCGAATATAAAACTTCTTCAATTGCCGGATTTAAGCGATGAATTTCATCAATAAACAGCACATCATTGCGCTCTAAGTTGGTTAAAATCGCCGCCAAGTCACCCGATTTGGAAATCATTGGTGCCGAGGTGGCGTGAAAGCCAACTCCCAATTCTTTGGCGATAATGGAAGAAAGAGTTGTTTTGCCAAGCCCCGGAGGACCGAATAACAATACGTGATCTAAAGCTTCTCCCCGCTGTTTGGCAGCAGTGATAAATACTTTTAAGTTTTCACATACTTCACGTTGCCCGACAAAATCATCAAGCGAATTCGGACGCAAACTTACCGGATTGTTACCGATTTGCTCGTCTTCAGGCTGAATTTGCGGACTTACTATTCTTTCATCATTTTTCATCATTAGAATTCCTTATTGGCAAATTCTTTTAAGGACAAACGGATAAGAGTAGCCAAATCGGCATCCGGATTATCGGCTATTACTTTGGTTGCGGCACGATAAGCATCGATTCTCTGGTATCCCAAGTTTACTAAAGCCGAGGTGACATCTTCACTCTTTGTGTAATCAACTGTTTCGGAAGCAGGGGAAATTTTTATTTCTCCGGCATCGGAGTTCAAAACTTCGAGATTATTGGAGGTAATCGGTATGGTAACTATTTTATCTTTTAATTCGGTAACAATACGGGCAGCCAATTTAGGCCCGACACCGTTGGCACGGCAAAACGAGGCTTTATCTTGTGCTCCGATAGCTTGCGCCAATTGTGCCGGAGTTAATACCGAAAGGATACTTAAACAAACTTTTGCGCCTACGCCTTGAACTTTGGTTAATGTTGAAAACCATTCTTTTTCCCAAGCATCGGCAAATCCGAACAAAGAAATATCATCTTCACGAACTGTCATTATGGTCAATAAGGTTGCTTCATTGCCCATTTTTAATTTACTCAAAGTCTTTGCCGAAGCTGATACCAAATAGCCGACACCGTTCACGTCAATAACGCAAAAATCTTCGCCAATCGTATCTATAATTCCGTGTAATTTTGCTATCATATTTAATCCTCTGTTGGCTCAAGGTTATATGAAATATCAGTCTTAGGCAAGAGTTTTTGTCGGTTTAATATACAACTTTATTTAGATATAATCCGTAGGCCGGAGCACTGATGCCGGCTTGTTTGCGGTCTTTGGCTTCCAAGATACGTTTTACATCTTCCGGCAATAAATCCCCGTTGCCGACTTGCATTAAGGTTCCTACCATATTACGTACCTGATGATAAATAAAGGAACGTGCTTCAACGGTGAAAATTATCTCATCGCCGAACTTCTCAATATCCAGCTTATCCAGTGTTTTAATCGGCGAAAGTGCCTGACAGCCGGAACCACGAAAAGAGCTGAAATCGTGGTTGCCGAGCAAATATTTTGCACCCTGTCGCATTTTTTCAATATCTAAAGGATAGGTGACTAACCAAACCCGATTGACGAGCAAAGGACTTGCTCCACGACGGTTTAATATGCGATAGATATAACCACGTCCTTTGGCTGAAAAGCGGGCGTGAAAATCATCGGATACTTTTTCTGTTTTCCATACGGCAACTGGAGCCTGCAGTTCTCGTAGCAGAGCATTTAAACTTTCCTGCATTTTGTATTCACTCAAATCTCCATCGAAATCAAAATGCGCCACTTGAGCCAAAGCGTGCACTCCGGCATCGGTTCTGCCGGCTCCGAAAACTTCAACCTGTTGATGAGAAAATCCCATAACAGCTTTTTCTAAAAATTCTTGTACGCTCGGTCCTTCTTTTTGTTTCTGCCATCCGATCAGATTGGTGCCATCGTATTCTACGGTAATTTTATAACGCATATTATCATTCCCTTTGCCCGTAAGTTAAAGGCAATATGAAAAAATGTCAAATAGTTTAGGTATGATGCTTGTTCAAATATTGCTACTTTTATTTCATAATTACGGATTGAAAATATTTTATGGTTTTATCCAATCCCTCATCTAAAGCGGTTTGAGGTTGCCATAACAACTTCTTTTTAGCCAAGGTTATATCCGGTCTGCGTCTTGACGGATCGTCAGACGGTAGATCTTCATATATAATCTTGGATTTACTGTTTGTTTTAGCGATGATTTTTTGTGCTAATTCTTTTATACTGAATTCTTGCGGATTACCCAGATTAACCGGCCCCGTGAAATTTTTCTCGGAATTCATCATCAATACCAAAGCTTTTACCATATCATCTACATAGCAAAACGAACGTGTTTGGCTGCCATCGCCATAAATGGTGATGTCTTGATTATTTAATGCCTGACAAATAAAATTTGAAACCACTCGACCATCATCAGTAGCCATATTGGGACCATAAGTGTTAAAAATTCGCACTACTTTAATGTTTACATCTTCATAGC
>OMQI01000104.1 GCA_900313185.1 uncultured Rhodospirillaceae bacterium | reverse complement strand
CCACTATTCCGACTTAGCTCAGCGGTAGAGCAATCGGCTGTTAACCGATTGGTCGTTGGTTCGAATCCGACAGTCGGAGCCAAAACACAAAAAAGCCACCCTTGCGGTGGTTTTTTTGTGTTTTAAATGCGGAATAATCCGACAATCGGAGCCAATAAAAAAGACCTCCCTTCTGGGAGGTTTTTTTTACAAATTATTTAGTATCATCATCTTTAATATATTCTTGCCCCTCTATAATCGTCAGATTATCACGTTTCATGGCATAATCAGGTGAAGATATATCATACTTACTGTCTTCTTTAGGTGCATTTTCTATACCTAAAATATGCAATAAATAATCGTACAGCAAGTCACTTGTCCAATATTTATCGGCATTATCTTTCAACACACTCATAATTTCAGGATGAGCTTCGCTGTACTTATCGGAAAATATACTGAAAAACGGAATATGAGCCATCGTCCACGTAAATTTAGAATAGTCATGAGTTAAGCCGTTATCCGGATCTTCTCCGTGATCGGATAAAAATGTAAAGGACATAAAATTCGGATTTTCGACAGCCTTCGCATATAACATACCCAAAACATAATCGTTATGACGAACGCAATTATCATAAGAATTTACCCGTTCATCTTTTCCTTCATCAAACACCGCAAATTCCGAGGGATAGCGATCGCTATATACATTATGACACCCCATAAGATGAAAAATTACCAAAGTTTTGCCTTTTGCTTTCGGTTTCGGAAAATATTCCGCCAATTTTTCATCATAATATGACGTTAACAACTTATATCCCCAAAAATCGTTAATGAAATTCTGATGATTGGCACCATCTGCTATAGTTTTAATCGGAGTATCATACGCACTGTAATGCTTTTGATTTGAAATCCAATATGTATCATATCCGGCAGCCGAAGCAACTTCAGTAATAGAATAAGCATCAGCCAAAGCTGAAGAATTATATTGATTTTGCGAAGTCAATGAAAATTGCACTGCCATCACCGTTTGAATGTTGTTTGAATATGTTTTCGGAAATAAAATAACATTCTTTCCACTGTCTAATTCGCTGTCAAGCCACGGAGTAGTCGGTCTTTGATAACCGAAAGCCCGTAGATGCTCTCTGTTAGTTGATTCTCCCATCACGACCACGTGCAATTGCGGAGCATCATCATAGCGTAAAACATCTTTTAAAGCATTTATTCTTTCCTCCCGATATTGGCTGATATTATTGTATTCTTTATACTCGTATAAGGTATTTTTCACCCTTAAAATCATATTAATTACAAAAGTTGAGCTTAATTTAGGAATGATGTCCACCACCACATAAATCAGAAGCACTGCATTAAGAATAAAAATTTTAATACCGCCGTGCAATTTTCCTATTTTAGAAACAAAATAAATAAAAAATCCCAAAATTATTAAAATTACCAAAACAGAAATCGCCCACAAAACGACATTTTGCTCAACCAAATAAGAAACAACCTCTTCATAGTTTGTCTGAAACAAAGTCAATAATATATTGGCCGAAAGCATATGTTTATCGCTTACCACATAGTAACCTATAACCAGAAGCGCCGGCAACATAGATATTCCAAACAAAACCTGAACAACAACTCTTAAAGTATAATACAAAATGTTTTTCTTTAAATATCCTAAAGCATACCATATAACAGAAAAGATGGCGTAAAAAATAATACCGATTTCCAGTGTTTGAACTATTTCCCTTTCGCTTAATACCATTCCGGCACCTGATTTACAAAAAGCGGCGCCTCCCCAGAAACATGATATAATCAATAACAATATGGTATTTTTGCGGTCATACTTCCACAATGCACATACAAGAGCAAATATAAGGGCACATACTATATGATATCCCTGATACATAGTGGGCATTAAATACCCTGCCGTTGTGAAACAACGCAAAACAAATATTATTATATAGAAAGCAAAGAAATGCGCAAAAAATTTAATCCAATCATATTTATAAGTATTACTCACTATATGTGCAAAACTGAGTTTAAGCATAGTCCCACCTGATATAAATTAGTCCTTGTATGACTTAATATTATATAGCAGAAGATAAAAATCAAGTGAATTTTCCGTCTATACAATGCAAATCCTTTAAAACATAAAAAAATATATAACATATAATATTTAAGTACACAATATTTGATAAAAAATATTGACAAATTATATTTTTTTATCCATAATTAGACATAATCTTTAGTAATTACGTTTAATCATTTAACATTACAATTATGGAACTGCAGAGAATTTATCAACCGGAGTTTTTAGAAGAGTGGCATCGTGCTTATAATGATTGGTACGGAAAGTTCTCGTTATGCGCCAAAGAACCGGTGCGTTGCTACTGGGATGGCTACAGCGAAGTTCATTTTTCCGAGCCGGTATCCGATTTCTGGTGCCACATTTGGAACGGTCCCCATTGCATCTATGGCCGTAAGGAGCTGATTCCCGGTGTTACCATCGTGACCAACACAAACTCCAGCCCGATGTTCCTGTCGCCGAAGGAGGTTATCGAAAAGTTCGAATTTACTAATCGTAACCCTTTCACCGGCAAGTTGGAAGCAAATGGTACAACCTACAGCTGCCGTCTGGAGAGTATCAAAGATCAAATCAGAACCAATGCTGAGGCTTGATTTCTGCACAAACAAAACCCCGTAAAACACTTAAGTTTTACGGGGTTTTTGCTTCTAATGTTTTTTCCTTTTGCGCTCTTCCAAAATCTCTTCCAGTGAATCGAGAAACTCACCGACATCTTGACCTTTTACCGGATTATGCTTGATTCCGGCCACTGTCCAAGTGCCGCCCTCGCTCTTTTCCAGTTCTACACTTACCTTGTCGCCGACGGCAAGCGCCAGAGCAGTCTTGTAAGGTTCCTTCTCTTCCGGAAAATTTTTAACCGGAATCAAATGGCCTTCCTTGATAATACAGTCGCCGATTCCGATTTTTGCCGGATACACCTCGCAGCTGACAACGGTTCCTAACGTAAACTCACTTTCTTTCAACAGAGTTTTAGATACACGCACATTAAATTCCACAGTTTTACCTGCTAATGCGAATCTTACAACTTCGCCTTCAATAATTGCATTCATAATTCCAAGTTTTTAGATTAAACACTCGTAAATAATACATAACTGTATCAAGAATATTAAACTTTTCTCAAATTTTGTCAATATAAATCTGTATCAATGGCGCATCAAACGAGCTTTTTCTCTGCTCCAATCACGTTCTTTGGAAGTTTCTCGCTTATCATACAATTTTTTACCGGTACCTAAACCGATATTAAGTTTTGCTCTACCCTTATTATCAAAAAACAATTTGGTAGCCACCAAAGTAGTTCCCTTGCGATTGAGTGAATTTATGATTTTTATAATTTCTCGATGTGTGAGCAACAATTTGCGGTTTCGTCTTTCGGCATGGCTTGAATATCCTTGATTATCATAAGCGGCAATAAACATATTAGACATATAAAGCTCGCCGTTTTCCTCAATACCGTAGGCATCACGAATATTAGCGTGTCCCAAACGCAAGGATTTAACCTCGGTTCCGGTTAAAACCAATCCGGCCGTATAGGTTTCTAAAATATTATAATCAAAACGGGCACGAGGATTCTCAGCCACCGTGCCGGTTGATATAAAATCTGATTTTTTAACTTTCTTTGCCATTATTTTACGGCTTTTAGCTCAACATTTTTATTCTCATTATCGGCACTTTGGGCATTAGCTTTTGCCCGAGGTATGCAATTACCTTCAACATAAGCCCCCGGCTCTAATGCAATGCGATTATAATAAGAATTACCAATCAGACGAGCATTATTGGCAACAAACAATTCTTCAGTATCAATAGTACCGTTAACCGTACCGTATACGCTCAATTTTTTGGCTTTTATATCACCCAAAATATAACCACGTGTACCGATAATCACTTCGTTACACATAATATTGCCTTCCAACTTACCGTCAATATGAATGGTATCTCCGCCCCAAATATCGCCTTTGATTTTGGTGTCATAACTTATGATACTCGGAACCGGAGTATTGGAACCGCGGCTCATACGGGCAATTTTCAAATAAATCAAACGTCTTAAACTACTCATTATAAAACTCCTTATGACTTATTCATACTGCGAATGTTAACGAATGTCAACGGATTAACATTTCTGCCGTTGTATAAAACTTCATAATGCAAGTGGCTTCCGGTGGCTCTGCCGGTGCGTCCGACTTCACCGATTGCCTGATTATAGGTGATTTTATCGCCTTTTTTCACATATATCTTGTTTAAGTGAGCGTATTTAGTAACAAAACCATTACCGTGCTTTATCTCAACCAAATTACCGTATCCGTTCCTTTGAAACTCGGCTGTAACCACAGTTCCCGCTGCCGGAGAAGAAATTCGGCTTCCGACCGCCGCACT
>OMQI01000105.1 GCA_900313185.1 uncultured Rhodospirillaceae bacterium | reverse complement strand
ATCCTGTTCTTTAGCTGAAAATTGGTCATCAATTTTCTTCACCGCATCATCAGTCCATTTTTGAATATCATTATTGTATTTTTTCTCATCGTCTTCGGAAATCAAAGCATCCTTTTTCATTTTTTTGACTTCATCCATTGCATCACGACGAATGTTACGAATGGCTATTTTGCTTTGTTCCGCATATTTTCCGGCAATTTTTACCAGTTCTTTACGACGTTCTTCGCTGAGCGGCGGAATAGGAATGCGAATAAGCTGCCCGTCAGACATAGGGTTTAAGCCCAATTCGCTTTCACGCAGAGCTTTTTCCACACTTTTAGCCAATCCTTTATCCCAAACACTTACCGATAAAGTGCGTGCATCTGGAACGCTTACTGTTCCTACTTGACTAATAGGTGTCATACTGCCATATGCTTCAACTAAAATGCCGTCCAACAAACTGGCATGAGCTCTTCCCGCACGCAAACCGCCAAAATCATTTTTCAGAGCATCAACGGTTTTTTCCATTCTTTCCATTGTATCATTTTTCAACGAATTATAATCTGTCATTTGAACCTCACTGTTTTTTGATAATTGTGCACTTTTCTTTTCCGTATACGGCATTAACTATGGAATTTTCCCCGTTCAATGAAAAAATCATTACCGGTAAATCTGCGGCCTCTGCCATTGAAACAGCCGTCATATCCAACACATTTAAATGCTTTGCCAATACCTCGGAAAACGTAATCGTATCGTATCTTTTAGCCTGCGGATTTGTGCGTGGATCGGAATCATAAACACCGTCAACCTGCGTTGCTTTCATTAAAACTTCACAATGCATTTCTATTGCCCGCAGGGCAGCTCCGGTATCAGTTGTAAAGTAAGGGCTGCCGGTACCTCCGGCAAAAATCAACACATTACCGTCAAGCCAAGCTTCGGTCGCATTTCTGAAAGTATAATTATCACAAACCTGCGGAACACTTATTCCCGAGAAAACTCTAACCGGCACGGCTTGTCCTTCCAAAGCTGATTTAAGAGCCATTGCGTTCATCACGGTTGCAAGCATACCGATTTGATCGGCCACGCTCCTATCCATCATTTCTCCGGCATTTTTGGCACCACGGAAAAAATTACCTCCGCCTACAACAATACCCATTCTGACACCGGCTTGATGCAGTTTTTTTATTTGCAACGCCAATTTTGTTACAACACCTACATCAATGCCGTTCTTGTCTGCGCCGGCCAATCCTTCCCCGGATATTTTCAACAAAACGCACTTAAACTTCGGTTCCATTCCATTTAATCCTTTTTAAAGTCTCTTAAATATGTTACAAATTTTATTTGTGTTGTCATTATTATTTTACAGCCTTTCAACAGAATTTTTCTTATTTATAAAATTTGATTGAAAAAAATAATCAATTCGGCTAATAATTAGGAAATTTTAAGAGGGAGGCCAATATGCTTATATTGTTTTTGTGCGGTTTGGGCGGATATTTAATCGGTTCCATTCCTTTTGGTTTGGTTTTATGCTACTTGGCAGGATACGGAGATATTCGTAAAGTCGGCTCAGGAAATATCGGTGCCACTAATGTTTTGCGAACCGGAAATAAATGGCTTGCTTTATTAACTGTTTTACTCGATGCATTTAAAGCCGGTATTGCGGCTTATTTGGCATATAAATTGGTTCCGGCTGTTCCGGTTGATGGCAATAATTCTTTGATGCTCAATGTTTTAGCCTCTTTGATTGCCGGTACCTGCGGTATTTTAGGACATAATTTTCCGATTTGGCTTAAATTTAAAGGCGGAAAAGGGGTTGCTTCTTCTTTCGGCTTCATTTTAATGACACAACCTATTGTTGCCTTATCGGCCTTTTTGGTGTGGTTATTTATGGCATTTACATTCCGCTATTCCTCTTTATCGGCATTAACAGCTGCAGCAATTGTTCCGATAATTGCATTTTTCCTCTGTCCGCCGATTTATGCGATATTTTATACGGCAATAGCTATATTAGTCATTGTCAGACACCACGCCAACATAAAACGCCTAATCAAAGGCGAAGAAAGCAAAATAACTTTTAAGAAAAAATAAATGACCGATAATTCGCTGTTGGATATATTGCAACTGATAATGACCGACGGCATCGGTCCGGTTACATTTTATGAGTATGTAAAATATACCGGAAGCGTGCAAGATGCACTTGAACTTGCAAAACGTAAAAAATCACTTTGTCCTCGTGAGTTGGCCGAAGCAGAACTGATTGGCGCTAAAAATAAAAATGTTCAAATAATTGCCTACTGCGATGAGAAATACCCAAAACGTCTGCTGGAATTAAATGACGCCCCTCCGATAATTTACACCCTGGGTAATTATGATTTATTAAACAACACACCGTCAATTGCCATTGTCGGTGCTCGTAATGCTTCTATTGCCGGTCGTAAAATGGCTTCGCATTTGGCTTATGATTTAACCTTAAACGGAGTTACCGTTATTTCCGGAATGGCCCGTGGTATTGACGGTGCTGCTCATAAAGGCGCATTATATGCTAATGAACAAAAAGGAACCACCATAGCGGTGGTCGGTACAGGTGTTGATGAAATATATCCCAAAGAAAACGAAGAACTTTATGAACAGATTTGCAAACAAGGGCTGATTGTTTCCGAATTTGCAATGGGAACAAAAGCACAAATTTCTAATTTTCCACGGCGTAATCGCATTATTTCTGCCCTTTCTGACGGAGTTGTAGTGGTGGAAGCAAGTTTACATTCCGGTTCATTGATTACGGCACGTTTGGCTCTGGAACAGGGAAAAGATATTTTTGCCGTTCCGGGCTCGCCCACCGAAAACCGAGCAGCCGGACCGAACCAACTTATCAAAGAAGGAGCCATCTTAACCGAGAGTTCCAGTGACATACTTAATGTATTAAGTATGCAGTCGACAAGGCAAATAAAAAAAGTAAAAACAGCCGAATTGTCTCTTGACAAACCGCAAAATAATGTAAATATTCCTAGTCAACAAAAAACAGATATTGAACCGGAAAAGAAAGACGATAATTTGCTTAATCTTATTTCTTATGAAGGGGTTGATATTGATGAATTGCTACGAATTTGCGGACTTAATCAAGCGGAATTTTTTCTGCAATTAACCGAGTTGGAATTTACCGGAAAAATAGAACGGCAAGTCGGCAATAAAGTAGCAAAAATAAAGTAACGGGAACATAAAATGAAGTTAGTGGTAGTAGAATCTCCGGCAAAAGCCAAAACAATCAATAAATACTTGGGAAATGATTATAAGGTATTGGCAAGTTACGGACATATCAGAGATTTGCCAAGTAAAGACGGTTCCGTTGATCCGGAACACGATTTTGCCATGCAATGGGAATTCAGCGCCGCCGGACGCAAACACTTAAATGATATTATCACCGCATTAAAAGATTGCGATACTTTAATTCTCGCATCCGACCCGGATAGAGAAGGAGAAGCTATCGCTTGGCATATTTTGGAAGAATTAAAAGAAAAGAAAAAGTTGGACGGCAAAAAAATTGAGCGTGTTGTCTTCCACGAAATTACTAAATCCGCCGTTAAAGAGGGTATTGAAAATCCTCGTGAAATAGATCAGGATTTAGTCAGTGCATATATGGCACGTCGAGCCCTTGATTATTTGGTTGGTTTTACTTTGTCACCGGTTTTATGGCGTAAACTTCCGGGTTCCAAGTCTGCCGGACGTGTACAATCTGTTGCGCTGCGTCTGATTTGCGACCGTGAAAACGAAATTGAAAAATTTAAGCCGGAAGAATATTGGACGGTTGATGTTGATTTTATCACTCAATCTCAAGCAAATATGCTCACACATTTAGTTACGCTTGACGGCAAAAAACTTGATAAATTCACTTTAAACAGTTCAGAAAAAGCAAATGAAGCTAAAGCCAAAATAGAGGCTCAGAGTTTTAATATTGCTAATGTGGAGCGCAAAAAGGCCAGCCGTTATCCGGCTCCGCCGTTTACAACGTCCACCTTGCAACAGGAAGCTGCACGCAAATTACGTTTTTCAGCCAAGAAAACTATGCAGGTTGCACAAAAACTTTATGAAGACGGTATTATTACTTATATGCGTACCGATGCGGTTAACCTTTCCAAAGATGCCATAAATGCTTGCCGTGAAGCTATTAAGAAATACTTTGGCGACAGCTATTTGCCGAAGAGTGCTAAGGAATACAAAAATAAAACCAAAAATGCTCAGGAAGCACACGAAGCTATCCGCCCGTCTGATGTGATGAACACTCCGAAGAAAATGGAGCTTAAATTGGACAGCGATGCTCATAAACTTTATGAATTGATTTGGAAAAGAACCGTTGCCTGTCAAATGAATCCGGCTAT
>OMQI01000106.1 GCA_900313185.1 uncultured Rhodospirillaceae bacterium | reverse complement strand
GTGCAGGCGTAGCTCATCAGGATAGAGCGACTTCCTCCTAAGAAGTAGGCAGGCGGTTCGAGTCCGCCCGCTTGCACCATTTTCAAATTTATTAAATCGTAAATTGCAAAAATATGCCAAAAATGCAAAATAATCATAAATTAAATGGTTCTAAAACTCTGTTTAATACGCCTTTGAGTTCAGATATACATACACCATAGTTTGTAATAGCCACTCCGGCGTGTTCGCATTTGTAAATGCGGGATAATATTTCACGGCGATTAATGTTACATCCTCCGCATTGAATTACCAATTTATATCTACTCAAATCAGTACCGAAATCGCAACCGCTTACGTGGTCGATTTGCAGCTGTTTTCCGGTCTTTTTTAATAGCCAATTCGGTATTTTTACTTTTCCGATGTCATCTTCTGCTGCGTGATGAGTGCAAGATTCGGCAATCAATACCTTGTCACCATCCTGTAGTTTTGAAATCATTTGTGCACCGTGTACCATTTTGGCCAAATCACCTTTAA
Organism: uncultured Rhodospirillaceae bacterium; assembly: GCA_900313185.1. Classification (GTDB taxonomy): domain Bacteria; phylum Pseudomonadota; class Alphaproteobacteria; order RF32; family CAG-239; genus RUG410. The sequence goes on along the minus strand of OMQI01000106.1, from coordinate 9,267 downwards.
AACGTGCCATTAAAATGGAAAAAGTTGTGCATTTTATTTCCGGTGGAGTTTCTTTTACCATCCGGTCGACAATTTGCGAATCGCAAATCACTAAATCCGGCTTATTTTTAAGATTATTCAATATGTTAATATAGTTATCTTCTTTTACTGCTATAATATTCTGATTATGGTCTAAACAGTCACGAATTGCTTGCACTTGCGGCATAATCAAGCGTCCTTTCGGAGCTTCGTAGTCAAGCGGAATAATCATAATGACGGTGCTGTTTGCTGGTGCCAAATCTCCTAGCAAAGGTTGTGAGTTCAAAAAGTCTTCCGGACATACTTTTATAAGCTGAGCTTTTAATTCATTAAGCACTCTGTCTCGTGATGATAAATCGGTTGCATTGACTTTTATGCCGTCGGTTGCAGTAATGTCATATTTGTCAGCTTGGTTGTATATCTTAATTAACGGAATGTTTTTTTCTTTTGCCAAGTTAATGATTTTTTCTTCCGGTTCGCCGATAGTATCTCCCAAGCAAACCAACACAACTATATCGGCTCTTTCTAAGGCTCGATATGTTTTTTCCATACGTTTGTCACCTAAAACACTGTCATCACCGAAACCGGCGGTATCAAGCCATAAAACCGGCCCGAGCGGATGGAGTTCTTGGGCTTTTTCTACCACATCGGTTGTGGTTCCGGCCAGCTCGGAAGTAATCGCCGCCTGTTGCCCGGTCAACAGATTAAGCAAACTCGATTTACCGGAATTTACTCTGCCGACAATAGCTATATGTAAACGTAGTGATTTTGGTGCGCTTTGCATTTTATTCTCCCAAAAATTCCTGTTGATTATGGTCTAAAATATCCGAAAATTTGCTCAAGTCAATACCTGTCAGCTCAACAATTTTTTGTGCCAAAAGAGGCAGATTTTGCGGTAAAGTTTCTTCGCCTTTTACATTATTTTGATATGGTCCGTCAGTTTCGAGTAAAACCCTTTTAAAACTTATGTTGCGTAAAATTTCGGCAGCATTTTTTTTGCGTAAAATTGAAAAATTAATTCCGATGAAAAAGCCGTGTTTTTGAATTTGTCGCCCCCATTCCACTGAGCCGGTAAAGGAGTGAAAAACGGTGCGCTCGGGTAACACGGAAAACAGCTCGGCAAACTCTGTATCTGCTTTTACGGCATGAATAATCAGCGGCCGGCCATATTTATTTGCCAATTCAATATGTGTTTGTAAAATATTTACTTGTTTTTCGATATCCGGATTCTTTAAGCGGTCGATTCCGCATTCCCCGACCATGGCGTGCGGATTTTTCTGTAATAATTTTTCAAGGTTTTCCGCCCAATTGTCGGTAATATCGTTTATATGCCACGGGTGAATACCGAATGCCGGAATAATTTGCGGATATTCGGTTGCCTGATTTTGAACATCATTCCAGTCATTCGGATGTGCCGAAGCATTAATAAAACGCATAACATTATTTTTTGCGGCGTTGTTAACCACATTTTTAACTTCTTGCGTTTTATAATCTTGCAAGTGAATGTGCGAATCAAGGTAGTGCATTTTTTCAATCCCTTCAGTACGGAGATAATAACAGCTATGCATATTTTTACAAGACATCTTTCAAAAATTTTCACACAACCGGTATTGCAGATAAATTTGAATAATCTGGTTGAAAATTATAAAACTCTGAGCAAAATCATCGCTCCGGCGACGCCATCGGCAGTGGTTAAAGATGACGCCTATGGTTTGCGAGCGGCAGAGGTTGCCAAAGTTTTGTATGAAAAGGCTGAATGCCGTAATTTTTGGGTAGCACACGCCGTGGAAGGAAAAACTATTGTCGATGTTGTTCCGGAAGCTAATATTTTCGTATTGCAAGGAATAGGGGAAGACAGTTTGGAATTGTTTAAAAAGTATCAGTTTATACCGGTAATCAGTTCTCCGGAAATGCTTTCGTATTGGAAAAAACATAAAATAGAAGGTATCAAACCGATAATACACGTTGAAACCGGATTAAATCGTTTGGGGTTCAGAGAAACAGATTTGAAAAAACTCAATCGCCGTGATTTGCAAATGTTCGGAATGGTGATGAGCCATTTGGCTTGTGCCGATGAAAAAGATCATTTTATGAACGAACATCAATTGGATAATTTCAAACATATACGGCAAAAATATTTTCCGAACTTGCCTGCCTCATTATCGGCTTCGGACGGCGCATTCTTAGGCAAAGATTTTTGTTGCGATATGGTGCGTTTGGGAGCCGCTATGTATGGTATTAATACAGCTCCGTATCGTCCGAATCAGATGAAAAATATAATTACATTAAAGGCTCCGGTTTTGCAGATTGCCGATTTGCCGAAAGGTGATTTCGTCGGATATTCGGCGACATATCGGGCAGCCGATAATCGCAAACTGGCTATAGTTTCAATAGGTTACGGAGATGGAGTGCCTCGTTCTATATCTAATGTCGGGAAAGTATTTTTTGAAAGCGATAAAAAAATGAAAGAAGCACGTATTTTAGGACGTGTTTCAATGGATAATATTATATGTGACGTAAGCGATATTGAAAATCTGAAAGTAGGTAGTTTCGGATATTTGATATTTGATGACTATACTTTGGATGATATAGCTCGTGATGCCGGAACCATCAGTTATGAGGTATTATCACGCATCGGTAAAAATCCACGGTTTATAAGGGAATATATAGCGAATTAATTTTATAAAGAATAAAAACTTGTGTATCATTTGTGAAAAGCTGTTTAGTTTTTACTTTCGGCGTATTATGCTAAGGCAATTGATTAATTATCTTAACTACAGGGAAGGAAAAAATGAAAACTATTACTCGTGTTAGTATTACAGAGGCTATTTATGAAGAAATCGGCTTATCTCGCAAGGATTCCGGTGAGGTTTTGGATATGATTATTGAAGAAATAAAGTCCGAACTTGCGTCCGGTAACGATGTGAAGATTTCTTCTTTCGGAACTTTTAGTCTGCGTAAGAAAAACGCACGGGTGGGGCGTAATCCTAAGACCGGTGAAGAAGCGGAAATTACTCCTCGTACGGTTATCTCGTTTAAGCCTTCGCAAATTTTAAGAAAAGCGGTTAACGGCACAAAATAGAGAAGGGTAAATATGGTTATCAATAAGTCAAAATCAGCGTTTAAGACCATTGCAGAAGTTGCAGAAGAACTCGGGGTGGCAACGCACGTTTTGCGCTTTTGGGAAACCAAATTTACTCAGATCAAACCGATGAAAGCTACCGGCGGCAGAAGATATTATCGTCCTGATGATGTTGAGGTGTTGAAACTTATTCAAAATCTGTTGTATCAAAAACGTTATACGATTGAAGGAGCTCAGCAACTTATAAAAGAAAAAGGATTGAAGAGCCTTCTGGGAGATGAAGAAATTCAAAAAGACTTTTTTGAAAAATCTTCCAGAGAAGATACGCCGGAACCTGTGGTAACAGAAAAGAAAGCAGCGTCGGTTGATGTGAGCGAAATAAAGCAGGCAATTGAAGAACTTAAAGTCCTACGCAAAAAATTATCGGAAATAAAATAAACCGGAACTTAAGTCCGGTTTATTTTTTTGCCTATTTTATTATGCTTTATCGTGTTTAAGCAAATGATATTGGGCGAAAATTATAACTACCAAATACGGTAAAAACATTTCCGAACTTTCTTCCAACAAAGACCATATATCTATAAAACTGCGAGGCAATTCATCTAAACCTTTAGAATGGCGCAAATTAGAAGGAAAACGATCGGCAAACTTGGCAAATACCAATACAGTGCAAAAGGTAGCTATTGACCACGTAATCGTATTTAATTTGAAAAATGATACAATCAAATGTTTGGTATATTTAATCGCCAAATAAATAAGCATACCGAAAATAATCAGCAAAACCGTACCATAGATAATTTTTTCTGATAGCGGATTATTCGGATTTAAGAAAAAACGAGATTTAAACGGAGTGCTGTCGGAATTGGTCAGATGATGCTGAATGCCGGATTCACGCAAGAGAGCGGCAATACCCAACAGAAAATATATTACAAAGCACAATATTTTATCTTTGAAATCTTTACACAAACAAAGCATAGTGATTAACATTAAAGCATAACCCATATAAGTTACTATATCGATAATCTGTCCGTCTGTAGTAATGGCAAATTTCTGATCCGGAAAGAACAACAATACCACAGCAAGCAAAATTCCCCACAAAATTGTGTAAAATGCCGGCGCAAAAAAAGGTGATAAAAACAATTTTTTCATTATAAATATCCTTTGATTTATTCACATTACAGTGTTTATAACAAATATTTTTGCAAAATAAAAGCATAAAATAAAAGTTTGGTGGTAATAAACAAAATATCTTGTTTTTTTATTGAGAAAAGCTATGATTAAAAGGTAAGTTGTTCATTAATTAAAGTAAATAGCAGAGGAATAATTTAAGGAATAAATGATGAAACAGATTGTTTTAGTGATGATTACTTTATTTTTAAGTGTTTCCGCTAGTTATGCTCAAACTGCTGATGAGACAGATAAAAATTCTGCAAATACCATCGTAACATCTAGAACAAAAGAAAATTCAATAAAAGAATGGAATAGTTATAGAGAGGTGCGTTCACAATATCCTGAAATTGTAAAAATAAATATGCAAATTTTTAATGCTCGAAAAGAGGATGAACCCGTTGAGTGGTTGTTCAGGAAAAAAGTAGAGTTCCTTAAGAGTGTTGATGCGGAAAATATGGAATAGAAGTATTATGCAATCAGCATAATCAATGAAGCGCAATTGAAACTGATAAAAAAGAATTATTTTTTTTGGGAGATGTTTATGAGCATCAGTAATTTAAATAGAACTTGGTGTGAATTTGTTTTGGAGGTGATACTTTCACCGAAAACAGCAGAAAAATTAAAACAAGAGGACGTTAATAAATATGCAGAGGCTTATTCGTGCTTTTTTTAATAAACATAATATACAACTTACTAATTTTAATCCGGCATCGGAAAGAAACAATTGTTATTGGATTACTCCTTACAAAAAAGTCCTTGAAAGTGAATGGCAGTTGATTTTGTGGAATCAGAAAACAAGAATAATGAATGTTTTTATAATTCCGGCCGGAACATTCAGCGAAAAAAATTTTGCCCGTTATGAAAAAAATTCGTCAGAGCAATTTGACGTGAAATTGAAATACGAAGACGGAAAATGGTCTGATACAGCAGGAAAAAATTTTAACCTTTATTGGCGATATATAGTTAATTTCAAGACGGAAACAATTACGCCTTTAGTAAGTTGAATGAGAAGTAAAGCCCCTGTTAAGGGGCTTTATTTTAGTTGTTAGATGTTGCTGAATTAGAAGCCTGATTAGGTATAAATTGAATTTCTTCTGCTTCTAATGCCACAACATCACCTTGCTTATCCACCTCGGCGGCAATCCAGACCAAGGTTGTTGGCGAATACATGTTGGCATCCATTAAATCATCATCGATTTCAACGGTCAAAGTTCCGCTGTCATCTTTGAAAGTATACATTTCATTACCTAAGTTTTGAATCAAATATCCCTGAACGTATACGGTGGTATCATCGGACATATTTTTAACCTCGGAAACTTGGCTTATAGGCTTGTTTGAATTGTCCGAAGCACTGCTTGCGGCATTGGCGGCAAACGCTCCGCAGATTACGGCAAGAGAGGTTACAACAGATAAAATTTTATTTTTCATTTTCTTATTCTCCTTATTTTAATATGAGTTACTAACCTAATATACGTATGGTTTTAAACCTTTCAAGGTGGTATGTTATAAATAGTAATAAAATGTGAAATATAAGATAAAAAAAATACTTTTTTTTTGCGAATTATCTTATATTATGAGCGCAGTTTAACAGGAGGAAATAATGGATAATACAATTATTGATGAAAAAGCTGAACAGGAATATATCAGCAACTTAATTAACAAAGTTAAAGCCGCACAACAAAAGTTTGCAACTTATTCGCAAGAGCAGGTTGATGAAATTTTTCGTCGTGTAGCATTGAAGGCAAGTTCTCTGCGTATTGATATGGCAAAAATGGCAGTTGAAGAAACCGGCATGGGTATTGCTGAAGATAAAGTTATTAAAAATCACTTTGCTTCGGAATATATTTATAACAAATTTAAAAACGTTAAAACTTGCGGTGTTATTGAAGAAGATAAAGATAACGGCTTGATTAAATTTGCCGAACCGGTAGGGGTAATTGCCGGTGTTATTCCGACTACAAACCCGACTTCAACAGTTATTTTTAAGTCTTTGATTACTCTTAAAACTCGTAACGGTATTATCTTTTCTCCGCATCCGAGAGCCAAGAAATGCACTATTGAAATGGCTCGTATTATATTGGAAGAAGCAGTTAAAGCCGGTGCTCCGAAAGATATTATCGCTTGGGTTGATGAACCGACAATACTGCGTACACAATATTTAATGCAACAATCTGATTTGATTTTGGCAACCGGCGGTCCGGGAATGGTTAAATCGGCTTATTCTTCCGGCACTCCGGCTATCGGTGTTGGCCCTGGTAATACTCCGGCAGTGATTGATGAAACTGCCGATATTCAAATGGCCGTCAGCTCGATTTTGATGTCTAAGACTTTTGATAACGGTATGATTTGTGCATCCGAACAATCGGTGATTATCGTTGACAGTATTTATGACAAAGTTAAAGCCGAATTTATTAAACGTGGCGCTTATGTCTTAAACGATAAAGAACGTGCCAAAGTTGCTGCTACCATTATTCAAGACGGTAAAGTAAATGCGGCAATTGTCGGACAGAAAGCAGCCAAAATTGCTGAGATGTCAGGTGTGAAAGTTGATGAAAATGTTAAAGTTTTGATCGGAGAGGTTTCTAAAATCGGGGTTCAAGAGCCGTTTTCTTATGAAAAACTTTCTCCTTGTTTGGCAATGTATCACGCCAAAGATTTTGATGACGCTATGAATAAAGCCAAGCACTTGGTAGAGTTTGCCGGTAACGGTCATACCTCAATATTGTATACTAATCCACGCAATGACGATCGTATCAAATTATACGGTGATACGATGACTACAGGTCGTGTAATGATAAACTGTCCGGCGGCACAAGGCGCAATCGGCGATATTTATAACTTTAGATTGGAACCGTCTTTGACTTTGGGTTGCGGTTCTTGGGGACGCAATTCGGTTAGTGAAAATGTAGGAGTGAAACATCTGATGAATATTAAAACAGTAGCAAAACGTGAAGAAAATATGTTGTGGTTCAAGGTTCCGCCGAAAGTATATTTCAAACCGGGATGCTTGTCTTTGGCTTTGAAAGAACTTAAAGGTCGCAAGAAAGCATTTATCGTTACCGATAAAGCATTGTTTGATTTGGGATATACCAAAAAAGTTACCGATGTTTTGGATACGCTTGATATTCAGTATAAGATTTTCAGCGATGTTAAACCGGATCCGGATTTGACTACCATTAACAAAGCTCGTGATATGGTTGAAAGCTTTGAACCGGATATTTTGCTTGCTTTGGGTGGCGGTTCTCCGATTGATGCCTGCAAGATTTTGTGGATTATGTATGAACATCCGGAACTCAAATTTGAAGACTTGGCTCGTCGTTTCATGGATATTAGAAAACGTATTTTTGAATTTCCGCAAATGGGTGTTAAGGCGCAAATGGTTGCTATTCCGACTACTTCGGGTACCGGTTCGGAAGTTACTCCGTTCTCTATTATTACCGATGATAAAACCGGTGTTAAATACGCCATTGCCGATTATGCATTGACGCCTTCGATGGCTATTGTTGATACTGATTTGGTATTGACTATGCCTAAAGGTTTGTGCGCAGCTTCCGGTATTGATGTTATGACACACGCCTTGGAATCTTATGTTTCTTGTATGGCTACCGATTATACCAGAGGTTTGTCGGTTGAATCCGGTAAATTGATATACGAAAATCTGGTTAAGTCTTATGAAACGGCAGATGCCGAAGCCAGAGAAAAAGTACACCACGCCGCAACTATCGCCGGTATGGCTTTTGCTAATGCATTTTTGGGAGTTTGCCACTCTATGGCTCATAAGTTGGGTGCGGCTTTCCATATTCCGCACGGCTTTGCCAATGCTTTGCTGATTTGTCAGGTTATTCGCTATAATGCCAATGATTGTCCGGCAAAACAAGCAACGTTTCCGCAATATCGTTTCCCTAATACCAAAGCTGCTTATGCTGAATTTGCCAGAGGTATCGGTTTGAAGGGTAAAACCGATGACGAAGCAGTAGAGAATCTGATTGCAGCTTTGCAAGAAATGAAGAAAAAGCTCAATATTCCGCTTTCTATTAAAGATTGGGGTATCAGCAAAGAAGATTGGGAAGAGGCTATGAAGAAATTACCGGAATTGGCATTTGATGACCAATGCACCGGAGCAAACCCGCGTTATCCGTTGTTCAAAGAAATTGAACAAATGTATCGTTATGCTTATGACGGCGTGATTGATTTCAAGCTTTAATTTAATCTCAAGCAAGAAAAGGGGAATAAGAAAAATTATTCCTCTTTTTTTATATAAATAAGTTGACAAATTTTTGACAATGTGCTAACTTTGTTGGCAGATAACTTATATATTAACTTAATTTTTTTATCAATTATGATGAACAAAGCAAAGTTTATGGAGCGTCTGGATTGCTTCAATGTTCCTGTGTGTGTGACGGTTAAGTATGCTCAAATCTATGAGAAGATGGAAAAAGCCGAAGCACTGAACAGCGAGGAGATTAAAGACAGAGTTGCTGGTATCTTCTTCGCCGGTCATATCGCCAGGGGTGTAAAAATGGCGGCTTCAAATGGCGAAATCGAGATGTTGCAACGTTGTGGAACCGATGATTTGCGCCGTATTCCGGTTTTACCTGATATCAATCTGGTTAACCTGAAGACTGTTCGTTGCTCTAAGCCTGTCGGAAATCTCAAGCAGATTGGTATTGCTCAGATTTATACCGAGCCGGCTGAAGATGGCACGCCACGCCTGACTATTGCCGATGTGGTTGCTCAACTTTCTTCGGAACAGGCAATGAAAGCTAAGGCTTTTGCCCTCCGTCTGAAGGATGATTTTGTAGAAACCGGCTATTTGCATCTGGCAAAGGTATACGAGTTCCAAATCGAGCTCTTTGCTTGAAAATTTAAACGTCGCTTGAAAAAGCGACGTTTTTTGTTTTATTTGCCTAAAAATAAGTTATATTTAGTGCAATAGATTAAAAAAGGAGAAATTTATGGCATTTTGGATTGTATATTCTGCAATAGCTATTTTATGC
>OMQI01000110.1 GCA_900313185.1 uncultured Rhodospirillaceae bacterium | reverse complement strand
CTTCTTCTTTTCTACTATAAACGCTGTTTCATTGCGCTTATTGGTAGTAAAGTGATCCCCGATTGATACTGCATTCGCATAACAATCCTTGTTATACGAGTCTTTCTTCGTATCATAGAAAGTACAGCTTGCCGGTTTTTCACGCTTAAATGTGCCCCCAACCAACGGAGCTACATTATAGTAGCAGTTACTGCGTTTCAAACTGTTAATTTTATTTCCGACAACTTCCGCACCATAAACATATTCCGGCATTTGGAATGTCGTACATTCTGCCGGTTTATTAGTGCTGTACCCTTCAATCTGAGTACATTGTCCGTTAAGTTGATTTCCAGTAAAGCCGTTGTGTGAATAACGCTGGCACGGCTTGGAACATTCATAAAGTCCCTTGGTATATCCGCTCGGCGTTATTTTTTCCGCACACATATAGAATGTACCTTGCGCATTCGTACACGAATCGCAAATCCATCCTACCTCACAAGCTTGATTTTTACATTTTATCTGAGTTAGTGTATAGCCAAGGCACTGTTTACCTTGAATTGCTTTTACCCCTCTCGACGTTACCGGATTATCCGGTGTTGGATCCCCCATACATCTACCGGGTAAGAAGCATATTTTAGCATTAACATCCTTTGTCGAAACAAAAACCGTTGTACCTAAAATAGTACAAACAAGCACTCCTCCGAGTATACATCGGAAGAATGTTTCTACAAAGGGGATTTTACATTTAACCATAGAATCCTCCTATTAGATATTCATATACACGGTTATTGTAACACACTTTTCTTAAAATAAATATGAACTTTTTGTGAACTTTTTTCACATTCGTTTTAACAGTTTTAATAAAAAAATAACGCTTGTGTGCTACCACAGAGTCAAGAGGGTTAATAATGCGAGATTGTGATTTTTTACATCAGGCTTTAGAACAAGCATTTTTACATCCCATAGTTTATTCCGCCATCGGTATTTCTATGGCTGATTACACTCATTTAACGGATTGCTTGCGCTTTAATGATAATTCACATCATCTGCTCTTACCTTATACCCTACCTAAGGAAAATATCAAAAAGTATGCTCATTTTGCCGAAAAAACAACACATCCCAGACACAACCAAAGGCTTTATGATGAATACGAAACATACAAATATTTCGTGACCGAAAACACGGTTATTCCGGCAAATTATCCGCAAACTCAGGAAATGTGCAAAAAGCTCAATTTATTGGAACTCAGCCGGCAAGCTGCACAAAGAAAAAAAATGTCGGCTTCTGTTTTTCCGAGTGAATTTATACTACAAGCAGAAAAGCTCAATGAGCAATATTTTACAAGTATGAAATACGCTGAAGAAATTTTACACAGCAATCCGGCAGCCTATAATTTAGCATTAATAACTGATTATGCCGCCACTTACAAAAAAATAATAAAAAAATTTAACATTTCCAATTTTATCTTATGGATTAATAAAAAAAGATTCCGTTACTATCTGAATGAGGCGGCGCAACTTTTAAAATCCCATCAGGTTATTTCTGTCGAATTTTATGAGGATCACCCTTTCCACGGTGATAAATATGGAATTGCTCGCTATAAAATTATGCAATGCAAAAATAATTTGAAACAACTTCTGTTTTTATTGCAAAAAATGTCTCACGAACCGCAATTGCTGAGCCTGACGCAACAATTATTAGCCAACCCAAAAACTTTTAACGATATGTTGGCCAAATATCGCAATGCGCAAAAGATAGAAAATGCTTCAACCGTTTCTTCATTACTTCATAATATGCAAAACACCTTTGATAAATACGCTTTCTTATTATATTTAAATGGTGTGCGTTTTGCTTTTGAAAATAAATATTTATGCGAGACGCCCGTTAAAAATCAACCGCAGTTACCAACGGTATCTCCGCAAAATGAAGTCAAAAAAATTATTCATATTGTTGAAGAAAGCCAAAAAATCACCCCTATATCGGGGAAAATATCCAAAATTTATACGCAGGCTCTTAAAGATTATAAGGAAGCAATCCAAAAGCTTAATGCAATCATAAATAAATCTGTCTGATTTTTACACAAAAAGACTAGACAAAATAATAAAATCGTGGTATTATACCGTATATGGTGGAACAGTAACAGGGAATATCTGCTATGTCGGTAAAAGATGTTGAAGCAAATGCAGTTGATTTAGTTCAAACATTGACTACTTATATGCAGCTCAATGAACGGGGCTTTGCTTCCGTCGGCAAAAAATTGGAAGAAAAACTTTATACTCACAATTGGCAAGAGGTAAGCGAAGCTTTTGAAAATCTGCTCGGTAAAGCAGGCAGTGAAGCCTTAAAAGCAGAAATGAAAAAACGCTTCGAAAGCTTAAAAAAAGAAAATTTTGCTCAAGACTCGGCAGACACCCCGCAAGTAGCTTCGGATAATATTCAAGACACCCCAAAACAGACGGAGCCAGAAGTTATAAATCAAGAAGAAGTAAATAAAGAAAACCATACCCAACCAGTAAATGAAACAGGAGATACGACAATGGCTGATGAAAATAATATTCCAAACACCGAAGAAACAACTTTTGTCCCTACAGAAGGGCAGAAATATGCATGTGGTTATCTCGGTATTAAGATTGAAAATTATAAGGATAATGACAGTCTCGTAGCAGCAATAAAAGAAGCGGCTCTGGTTCAGGAGGACTTTGATTTTAAGGATGATAAACTGATTATTCTGGGGGGAGCTGCTGTCTCAATTTATGATGAGCAAAATCCAAAAGAGGAAGAAGGTAAACAACAACCGGTAAAAGAAGAGGAAGCAGCAAAAGAAGGTTCCGACAAAGAAAATAAAGATGAGACAAAGCCGGTAAACATTGACGGGGAAACAAACACTCCTCCGGCGCCAAATCCGAACACCAACGAAGATGCTCCTGAAATTGCCGATTGGATTAAGAGAAAAATTGAAAACTATCAAAAAATGGCTAAAGGCGAAATCGAAGGTTGTCCGAAACTGGAAGGTTACAAACACGATGAAAGTATTAAAGACGGATTCGCTGCAGATTTTAACGGTGGTCATATTCATTATTCAAGTCCGGATAGTGTAACCGTATCCAAAGAATCCGGCTTAAAAGTATTTGAAGTTCTGGTTAGTGAACCTGATAACAATGGGCGTCCGGTTAATTTCGGGCCTAATTTGGACCACGAGCAAGCCGTTAAATTGATGGCCGCTTGCTTGCTTCACGATAACCCGGTCGGAGAAAATGCTCCTAAGCTTTCCGAGGCTGATATAAAAGCTATTGAAGCAGAGTTAAAAGACCGTCCGAAAGATTTGGCAAAATTCCAAGAAAAAATTGTGCCATACCTTCAAGCTCAACAGCAAAACACCGATTCCAATGAGGGTGAGCAGCCGAAAACAGAAGAACCTAAAGAAAAGTCTTTTGATGATGAAACCAAAAAACAAATCAAGGAAGCTTTAAATAATCAATATGAAATGGCTGCTATGGAAAACAGCGGAAAGGTTCATATTCTCGGAAACGGCGAAGGTGCTTTCTCACAGAAAGATGTGAAGAATTGCACCGATGATGAATTTGCAAAATACGGCGAATTAAAAGGTAAGCAAGATGCCGATAAAAAATTTTTAGCAGAAAAATTTATCGAAAATCCGGATGGAATGCGTGCAATCGTTAGTGAAATGATTAAAGAAAAGACTAACGGTCATACCAAGCAATCTGAATTAACTGACCAAGAAAAAACCGATTTGGCAACTGTTCGCCAAACTCAAATATCCGCATTGCGTGATAAAATGGCTAAGACTGCCGACGGTAATTCTGACCAATTAAT
>OMQI01000111.1 GCA_900313185.1 uncultured Rhodospirillaceae bacterium | reverse complement strand
AGGTTTGCGCAATTATATGATTAAAGTTTTCAACCACATGGGATTGGGATTGTTATTAACAGCTGCTGTTGCTTGGTTGGTAGCTAATACCAGTTTAATCAATTTATTTTATAACATTGATATACAAAATCACACCGTTTCTATGTCAGCTTTGGGATGGTTGGTAGCCTTTGCTCCGCTGATTATGATTTTTGCCTTCAATTATGTGATAAATAACAAAAGTTTAAGAGCAGTACAATTAATGTTCTGGACGTTTTCGGCGGTTATGGGAGCATCGTTGGCATCTATATTTTTGCTTTATACTGCCGCCAGTATGACCAGAGTATTTTTGATTACTGCCGCCACATTCGGAGCAATGAGTCTTTACGGTTATACCACTAAACGTGATTTAACCAAATTGGGCAGTTTCTTATTTATGGGTTTGATCGGCTTGATTATTGCCTCCATTGTAAACATTTTTATGCAAAGCTCTGCCGTATATTGGGCTTTATCGTACATTGGTGTGGCAATCTTTGTAGGTTTAACCGCTTATGATACCCAAAGAATGAAAGATTTATATTATGCAACACGTGGGGCGGAAGAAGCTGCCGGCAAAATGGCCGTATCCGGTGCATTGAGTTTATATTTGGATTTCATCAATCTGTTTATGTATCTGTTGCGTATTATGGGTGACAGAAGATAATTTAAGCATTGTTTTTAACTCCTAAATACCGCTTGTTCGTAAGGCGGTATTTTTTTTGTTGACTTATCAAAAATATATAGTTATAAGCAAAGAGAAAATTTAACCGAGAGTCCGCAATTTTGCGGATTTAAATAACTAATAATAACCGGAGATTTAAAAATGAAAAGAACATATCAACCTAGTAAATTGGTTCGTGCACGTCGCCACGGCTTCAGAGCTCGTATGGCAACCGTTGCCGGACGTAAAGTTTTGTCTGCACGCAGAGCAAGAGGTCGTAAAAGAATTTCTGCTTAATTTTATTACGACAGACTATGAGTGAATTTCTGATTCTAAAAAAGAGAAGAGATTTTTTAAGAGCCGCCAAGGATTTGACCGTTATTGTTCATAACGTGATGTTACAGGCGGCTCGTCCTTTATCGGGCGCCGAACATCCGGCACGAATCGGTTTTACTGCTACCAAGCGTCTGGGAAAAGCAAATGTGCGCAATCGCACCAAACGCAGATTGCGTGCCGTAGTGCGTGAAATATATGGCAAATACGCTTTGGATAATGTCGATTATGTTTTAGTCGGGCGTTACAGCACCGCTTGTTGTCCGTTTGAAAACTTAAGAACCGATATTATTCGTGCCTTTAAGAAAATTAACAAAGAAATCAAACAAGAAAATATTCCTGATGAAAAAGCTGCTGATTCTGCCGATTAAATTCTATCAATATTTTATATCACCGCTTTGCCCCGGAAGTTGCCGATTTCGGCCGACTTGTTCGCAGTACATGATTGAAGCAATTCAAGTACACGGAGTTATAAAAGGTCTTTGGCTCGGCATTAAGCGTTTACTCCGCTGTCATCCGTGGGGAGGTTCGGGATATGATCCGGTTCCGCCCAAAGAAATAAAGCATAAGTGATTATATTGTCTTGATTTTCGCTACAATTTAATTTAGAAGAATAGTGTTTTAACTAGAAAAAGAGAGTTATCGATGAGTGATGATTTAAAAAGTTTTTGTACTGCCGTAATATTATCGGTATTGGTTGTTTTGGGTGTAAATTATTTCTTTCCCAAAGAAAAACCAGCACAAACAACAACCGTTGAAGAAGCCGCAGTTGATACCGCAACGGTATCTGCCAAAGATGCCGAAAATACTCAAATTGTTTATAGTAACACCAGTGATGTATTAAAACAGGACGAACGTTTACCTATTAAAAATGATGTACTTGATGGAAGTATTCGCCTTAAAGGAGCTCGGTTCGATAATATCTCGCTTTTGAAGTATAAGCAGACTTTAGCCGATGACAGCAAAAACGTCGTTCTGTTTAATCCGGCAAAAACGCAAGACGCTTATTTTGCCGAATATGGTTGGTTATCAAGTGACACATCTCTTGTCCTTCCTGATGCCAATACAGTTTGGACGGTGGTCGGTAATCAGAAATTAACTCCGCAAACTCCGGTTACTCTGGAATGGGAAAACGGACAAGGAATTAAGTTTATTAATCAAATCTCATTGGATGAACACTATTTGTTCAGCTTAAAACAAAGTGTAGAAAATAACTCGGATAAGGCAATAACCATATTTCCTTATGGTTTGCTGAGCAAACAGATTGAACCGGAAAATATGAGCCGTAGTGTAGTTCACGAAGGATTTACCGGCATCATAAACGATGATTTGAAAGAAATTCAATATGCCAAAATTGATGATAAAGGCGAAAATTATGAGGCTAACGGCGGTTGGATTTCCTTTAACGATAAATATTGGTTCAGTTCATTTGTTTTTAACAATGACGCAAAACTGAAAATCAATTTACGCAAGATTAAAGATAATACTTTCCAATTGGATTACAGAGGTTTGCCTATTCAGGTTCAGGCAGGCAGTTCTGCTTTGTTTACTTCTGATTTATATGCCGGTGCCAAAGAAATTAAGTTGTTGGATAAATATGCTGATACAATCAAAAAATTTGATTTGAATATTGATTTCGGTTGGTATTACTTCTTAACCAAACCGTTCTTCTATATCTTGGACTTTTTATATGGTTTAATCGGTAATATGGGATGGGCAATTCTGCTGTTTGCCGCACTTTTGCGTTTAATGATGTTCCCGATTGCCAATAAATCATACGAAAGTATGTCCAAAATGAAAAAGATTCAGCCAAAAGTTATGGCATTACAGGCAATGTATAAAGATGACAAAGCAGCTTTACAACGTGCGACAATGGCTCTTTATCAAAAAGAAAAAGTTAATCCGGCCTCGGGATGTTTGCCGCTGTTTATTCAAATTCCGATATTCTTCTCTTTATATAAGGTGTTGAATATCGCTATTGAAATTCGTCATGCTCCGTTTATCGGTTGGGTTAAGGATTTATCTGCTCCGGATCCGCTGACTATTTCGGTATGGTCACATATCCCGTACATTCCGTCATTATTGGACATTGGTGTATGGCCGTTGATTTACGGTTTAACTATGATATTGCAAAACAAACTCAATCCGAAACCGGCTAATAAAGACCAAGCCAGAATGTTTATGTTGATGCCGATTGTATTCACTTTGATGTTTGCACACTTTGCCGTCGGTTTGGTAATTTATTGGACGCTGAACAACGTTCTGTCTTTAATTCAACAAAAAATAATTATGCGTAAAAACGGAGTACAATGAGCGATAAGTTTGACAGCAAAGCGTTAAAGGATGCAGAGGCACAATTTTTGAAGCCTTGCACTTTTATGCTGAGTGTAGCCAAATTAGAACAATTGCCTGATGCGGACTTGGATGAAATAGCCTTTGCCGGCCGTTCAAATGTCGGAAAATCGAGTTTGATTAACGCCCTGTTCAATCAAAAAAAGCTGGCGAAAACCTCATCGACTCCGGGCAGAACCCAACAACTTAATTTCTTTAATTTTGATAATAAATT